>LNFD01000389.1 GCA_001464255.1 Actinomycetales bacterium Ga0077552
GCCTCGATCAAGAGCGGGCTCGACTACCTCATGAGCCAGTCGATCGAGGCGCTCATCGTCATCGCCCCGCAAGTGCGCGTCTTCGAGGCGATCAACGACCTGCAGGTCGGCGTGCCCTTCGTGACGCTCGAGGCCACGGGCCTCAACACCTCGCACTCGCTGTGGGTCGACCAGGTCATGGGCGCGCGCATGGCGACGAAGCACCTCATCGACCTCGGGCACACCGAGATCATGCACATCTCGGGGCCGCAGGACTGGATCGAGGCCGAGGCCCGCATGCAGGGGTTCCTGCGCGAGCTGAGCGATGCCGATCTGCGCACGCGGGCGCCCATCCTCGGCGACTGGACGGCCTCGTTCGGCTACTACGCGGGGCTCGAGCTGCTGCGCTACCGCGACTTCACGGCCGTCTTCGTCGGCAACGACCAGATGGCGCTGGGCTTCATGCACGCGTGCCGCGAGTCGGGCCTCAGCATCCCCGGCGACATCTCGATCGTCGGCTTCGACGACATCCCCGAGTCGGCGCACTACGCCCCGCCGCTCACGACCGTGCGGCAGAACTTCGCCGAGATCGGTCGGCGAGCGGTCGCCCTGCTGCTCGGCGAGCTGCGCGGTGAGACCGAGATGGATCACGACCCCGTGAAGCCCGAGCTCATCGTGCGGGAGTCGACCGCGCGCCGACCCTGAGCTGGCCGCGAGCGGGCGCTCGATGCGGCGCTCAACGACCGTCGTTATCGACTTGTGACCGTTTCGCCCGGCCGCCCGGTTGACACATGTGACCGTTTCGCCCTTAGATAGCCATCACGCGATGTGAACGGTCACAAAACGGTCACACGCTCCGCCCCTTGAACCACCCCGGCGCCGGGTCCACCGCCGCCGCCGCGACGATGGAGTCCCGTGAGCACGCTGAGCCCTGAGGTGCAGGTCGCCATCGCGCGCGTGCGCGACGAGGTCGCGGCCCTGCACGCGGAGCTCGTGCGGTACGGCCTCGTGGTCTGGACGGGCGGCAACGTCTCCGGCCGCGTGCCCGGTGCCGACCTCTTCGTCATCAAGCCCAGCGGCGTCGGCTACGACGACCTCGACCCCTCGAGCATGATCCTGTGCACGCTCGACGGCGAGGTCGTGCCCGACACCCCCGGCAGCGACCGCAGCCCCTCGAGCGACACGGCCGCGCACGCCTACGTGTACCGCAGCATGCCCGAGGTCGGCGGCGTCGTGCACACGCACTCGACCTACGCGACCGCGTGGGCCGCCCGCGCCGAGGCGATCCCCTGCGTCATCACCGCCATGGCCGACGAGTTCGGCGGCGAGATCCCCGTCGGGCCGTTCGCGATCATCGGTGACGACTCGATCGGGCGCGGCATCGTCGAGACCCTGCAGGGCCACCGCTCGCGCGCCGTGCTCATGCGCAATCACGGCCCCTTCACGATCGGACGCGACGCGCGCGACGCCGTCAAGGCCGCTGTCATGCTCGAAGATGTCGCGCGCACCGTGCACATCGCGCGTCAGGGCGGCGAGCTCGTGCCGATCGCCCCCGAAGCCATCGACGCCCTCTTCGACCGCTACCAGAACGTCTACGGCCAGCCCGCGGCAGGTGCCCGATGAGCGCGACCGTCATCACCGAGGGGCGCGCCGTGCTCGGCATCGAGCTCGGCTCGACCCGCATCAAGGCGTGCCTCGTCGACCCGGCCGATGGCGCTGTGCTCGCGGTCGGCGCCCACGAGTGGCAGAACGAGCTCGTCGACGGCTACTGGAGCTACTCGCTCGAGGCCGTGCGCGCCGGGCTGCAGCAGGCCTACGCCGCGCTCGCCGCCGACGCGATCGCGCGGCACGGCGCCGCACCGACCCGCCTCGCCGCCCTCGGCGTCTCGGCCATGATGCACGGCTACCTCGCCTTCGACGCCGCGGGCGAGCTGCTCGTGCCGTTCCGCACCTGGCGCAACACGACGACGGGCGCCGCGGCGGCCGCGCTCACCGAGCTCTTCGGCACGGCCATCCCGCAGCGCTGGTCGATCGCCCACCTGCACCAGGCGGTGCTTGACGACGAGCCGCACGTCGGCCGCGTGCACCACCTCACGACCCTCGCGGGCCACGTGCACGAACTGCTCGGCGGCGAGCGCGTGCTCGGCGTCGGAGACGCGTCGGGCATGTTCCCGCTCGCGGCCGACGGCGCGGGCTACGACGCCGCGCTGCTCGCCCGGTACGACGCCATCGCCGCATCGGCCCTCGCCGGCCCCCTCGAGGGGATGCTCCCGGCCGTCCTCCCCGCCGGTCGCCCCGCGGGCAGCTTGAGCGCCGCGGGAGCCGCGCTGCTCGACCCGAGCGGAACCCTGCAGCCCGGCGCCCTGCTCTGCCCGCCCGAGGGCGACGCCGGGACGGGCATGGTCGCGACCAACGCGATCGCCCCCCGCACGGGAAACGTCAGCGTCGGTACGAGCATCTTCGCGATGGTCGTGCTCGAGCGCCCCCTGCGCGGGGTGCACCCCGAGATCGACCTCGTTGCCACGCCCGCCGGCGACCCCGTCGCGATGGTGCACGCCAACAACGGCACGAGCGAGCTCGCGGCCTGGGTCGGCGTCCTGCGCCGCTTCGCCGCCCTCGCCGGCTCCCCGGTCGACGCCGATGCCGCCTACCGCCTCCTCCTCGACGAGGCCATGACGGCGGGTGCGGATGCCGAGGGCGTCACGGCCTACCCGCTCGAGGCCGGCGAGCCCGTGCTGGGCCTCGACACCGGCCGCCCGCTCGTCATGCGCGAGCCCGGCAGCGCTCTCACGCTCGCGGCGCTCGTGCGCGCGCAGCTGCTGAGCGTCTTCGCGACGCTCGCCGTCGGCATGCGCGTGCTGCGCGCCGAGGGCGTCCAGGTCGACCGCCTGCAGGCCCACGGCGGGCTCTTCCGTACGGAGGGGGTCGCGCAGCGCACCCTCGCGACCGCCCTCGACGCGCCCGTCGGCGTGGTCGGCGCCGCCGCCGAGGGCGGCGCCTGGGGCATGGCCCTCCTCGCCGCCGTCGCGGCCGAGGGGGCCGATCTCGCGCGCTTCCTCGACGACCGCGTCTTCGCGGGCGCCGCCTCCTCCGTCGTCGCTCCCGAGGCCGCCGACCTGGCCGGTTTCGCCACCTACCTCGACCGCTTCGAGAGCGGCCTCGCCCTCCAGCGCGCCGCCCTCGACCCCCGACCCGCAGGAGCCCTCTCGTGACCCGCAGCATCGTGCCCGACCTCTCGACCTACGAGGTCTGGTTCCTCACCGGCAGCCAGAACCTCTATGGCGACGAGACGCTGCGCCAGGTCGCCGAGCAGTCGCAGCAGGTCGTCGCAGGCCTGCAGGCCGCGTCGAGCATCCCCGTCTCGATCATCTGGAAGCCGACCCTGGTCGACAGCGCGAGCATCAAGCGCGTCATGCAGGAGGCCAACGCGGCCCCGAACGTCATCGGCGTGATCGCGTGGATGCACACCTTCAGCCCGGCCAAGATGTGGATCGCCGGCCTCGATGCGCTGCAGAAGCCCCTGCTGCACCTGCACACGCAGGCCAACGTCGAGCTGCCGTTCGCGAGCATCGACTTCGACTTCATGAACCTCAACCAGGCCGCGCACGGCGACCGCGAGTTCGGTTACATCGTGTCGCGCCTGGGCGTCGCCCGCACGACGGTCGTCGGCCACGTGTCGAACCCCGCCGTCACCGACCGCGTCGCCGTCTGGGCCCGCGCGGCCGCCGGCTGGCACGCCACGCACGATCTGAAGCTCGCCCGCTTCGGCGACAACATGCGCTACGTCGCCGTCACCGAGGGCGACAAGACCGAGGCCGAGCTGCGCTTCGGCGTGCAGGTCAACACGTGGGGCGTCACCGAGCTCGCGGACGCCGTGCACGCGGTCGGCGATGCCGAGATCGACGCGCTCGTGGCCGAGTACCTCGACCTCTACGACGTCGCCGCCGAGCTGCACCCCGGTGCCGAGCGCCACGAGTCGCTGCGCTACGGCGCGGCGATCGAGCTCGGGTTGCGCGGGTTCCTCGAAGCCGGCGGGTTCTCCGCCTTCACCACCTCCTTCGAGGACCTCGCCGACCTGCAGCAGCTGCCCGGCCTCGCCGTGCAGCGCCTCATGGCCGACGGCTACGGCTTCGGCGCCGAGGGCGACTGGAAGACCGCGGTGCTCGTGCGCGCGGCCGCCGTGATGGGAGCCGGGCTGCCCGGTGGCGCATCCCTCATGGAGGACTACACGTACCACCTCGAGCCCGGCAACGAGCTCATCCTCGGCGCCCACATGCTCGAGGTGAGCCCCTCGCTCACGACCTCGACGCCGCGCCTCGAGGTGCACCCGCTCGGCATCGGTGGCAAAGACGACCCCGTGCGACTGGTCTTCACGGCCGACGCCGGCCCGGCGGTCGTCGTCGCGCTCAGCGACATGCGCGACCGCTTCCGCCTCGTCGCGAACGTCGTCGAGAACGTCGCCCTCCCGGCGCCGATGCCCCACCTGCCCGTCGGTCACGCGGTGTGGAAGCCCGCGCCCGACTTCAGTACTTCCGCCGCAGCCTGGCTGACGGCGGGGGCCGCCCATCACACGGTCATGAGATGGCCGCCGTCGAGCTGCTCGTCATCGACGAGAGCACCACGCTCGAGGGGTTCGCGCGCGACGTGCGCACGAACGCCGCCTACTACCGACTGGCGCAAGGCCTGTGAGCCCGACGCCCACCACCTAGACGTCTCGGGGCCCGCCCCGGGAACGGTTCTCGACTCGCAGTCGAGGCGAGAGCCGCAGCACCACCACATCCCCTATGAAAGGACACACAGTGAAGAAGAACCTTCTTCTTTCGGCCGTGGCCATCGGCGCGATGACCTTCGGTCTCGCGGCCTGCTCGGCTCCGGTTGCTGACGGCGGCGACGCCGAAGGCGGCCTCATCGGCGTCGCGATGCCGACCCGCTCGTCCGAGCGCTGGATCGCGGACGGCGACGCCCTCGTGGCCGAGCTCGAGGCGGCCGGCTACACGGTCGATCTCCAGTTCGCCGAGGACGACATCCCCACGCAGGTCTCGCAGGTCGAGAACATGATCACCAAGGGTGCTGAGGCCCTGATCATCGCGGCGATCGACGGCACCACCCTCACCGAGGTGCTGCAGACCGCTGCCGACAGCGACATCCCGGTCATCGCCTACGACCGCCTGATCCGCGACTCGGAGAACGTCAACTACTACGCGACGTTCGACAACTTCCTCGTCGGCCAGCAGCAGGCCTGGACCCTGCTGACCGGTCTCGGCCTGACCGACCTCGAGGGCAACCCCGTCGACGGCGCGCCCGAGGGCCCGTTCAACATCGAGCTGTTCGCCGGCTCGCTCGACGACAACAACGCGTTCTTCTTCTTCAACGGCGCCATGGATGTCCTCCAGCCGCTGATCGATGACGGAACGCTCGTCGTCAAGTCGGGTCAGACCGACATCGAGCAGGCCGCCACGCTGCGCTGGGACGGCGAAGTCGCCCAGAGCCGCATGGAGGACCTCCTCACGGCGAACTACTCCGACGGCACGAAGGTCGACGCGGTTCTGTCGCCCTACGACGGCCTGAGCCGTGGCATCATCTCGGCCCTGACCGACGCCGGCTACGCCGTGGATGTCGACTTCCCGATCATCTCGGGCCAGGACGCTGAGATCGACTCGGTCAAGGCGATCCTCTCGGGTGAGCAGTTCGCGACGATCTTCAAGGACACGCGCGAGCTCGCGAAGGTCGCGGCCGGCATGGCCGTCGCCCTCCTCGAGGGTGGCGAGCCCGAGATCAACGACACCACCACGTACGACAACGGCGTTCTCGTCGTCCCGTCGTTCCTCCTCGGCCCGGTGCCGGTCGTGGCGGAGAACGTGGAGTCGGCGCTCGTCGACACCGGCTACTGGACCGCTGAGGAGCTCGGCCTCTAACGAGACCGGTTCATCCAGCACCAGCAGTTGAATCTGGCCGGTGGTGGGGAGTCGCACTAGGCTCCCCACCACCGGCTCTTTCCCCCAACGACGTAAGGAAGAGGCAGCACGTGACCCAGAACATCCTCGAGATGCGGTCGATCACGAAGACCTTCCCGGGTGTCAAGGCCCTCTCCGACGTCACCCTCGAGGTGGCGCGCGGCGAGGTGCATGCCATCTGCGGCGAGAACGGCGCCGGAAAATCCACCCTCATGAAAGTGCTCTCGGGGGTCTACCCGCACGGCACCTACGAGGGCGACATCGTCTTCGAGAACGAGACGGTCGAGTTCCGCGACATCCGCGACAGCGAGGCCAAGGGCATCGTCATCATCCACCAGGAGCTCGCCCTGAGCCCCTACCTCTCGATCGCCGAGAACATCTTCCTCAACAACGAGGTCAAGGGCCCGCTCGGGCTCATCGACTGGAACCGCACGAACCAGGAGGCCAAGAAGCTGCTCGCGCGCGTCGGCCTCGACGAAGACCCCGTCACGCGCATCCTCGACATCGGCGTCGGCAAGCAGCAGCTCGTCGAGATCGCCAAGGCGCTCTCCAAGGAGGTCAAGCTCCTCATCCTCGACGAGCCCACGGCCGCGCTCAACGACAGCGACAGCGACCACCTGCTCGACCTGATCCTGCACCTCAAGGGGCAGGGCATCACGTCGATCATCATCAGCCACAAGCTCAACGAGATCAAGAAGATCGCCGACTCCGTCACGGTCATCCGCGACGGCAAGACGATCGAGACCATCCAGCACAAAGACGTGTCGGAGGACCGCATCATCAAGGGCATGGTCGGTCGCGATCTCGAGCACCGCTACCCCGACCACACGCCGCACATCGGCGAGGAGGTGCTGCGGGTCGAGAAGTGGACCGCGCACCACCCGCAGGACTCATCGCGCGTCATGGTCGACAACGTCGATCTGACGGTGCACGCCGGCGAGATCGTCGGCATCGCGGGCCTCATGGGCGCGGGGCGCACCGAGTTCGCGATGAGCCTGTTCGGCCACAGCTACGGCAGCCGCATCTCGGGCAAGGTCTTCAAGCGCGGGAAGGAGATCAAGACGCGCACGGTCGACGAGGCGATCCAGAACGGCATCGCCTACGCGACGGAAGACCGCAAGATGTACGGCTTGAACCTCATCGAGGACATCAAGCGCAACATCTCGATGGCATCGCTGCGCAAGCTCGTGAGCTTCGGCCTCGTGAACGACAACGAGGAGTACAAGGTCGCGAACGAGTACCGCCAGAGCATGAACATCAAGAGCCCGACGGTGCTGCAGCGCACCGGGCAGCTGTCGGGCGGCAACCAGCAGAAGGTCGTGCTCTCGAAGTGGATCTACTCCGACCCCGAAGTGCTCATCCTCGACGAGCCGACGCGCGGCATCGACGTCGGAGCCAAGTACGAGATCTACACGATCATCAACCGCCTCGCGAGCGAGGGGAAGGCGATCAT
The DNA here is from genome assembly GCA_001464255.1 of Actinomycetales bacterium Ga0077552. Lineage (GTDB taxonomy): Bacteria > Actinomycetota > Actinomycetes > Actinomycetales > Microbacteriaceae > Microcella. The sequence goes on from LNFD01000389.1 coordinate 7,387, forward strand.
CGTCATCTCCTCCGAGCTGCCCGAACTGCTGGGCATCTGCGATCGCATCTACGCCCTCTCTGAGGGCCGGATCACGGGCCAGATGCCCGTGGCCGACGCCACCCCCGAAGCCCTCCTCAAGCTCATGACCCTGGAGAAGCAGCGCTAATGTCTGACACCGCAACCAAGGCCCCGGCATCGTCGTCGGGCATCAAGCTCCCCTCGACGCTCTCGCACATCGTGAGCGACCTCGGCAAGAACGGCATCTTCCTCGCGCTCATCGCGGTGGTCGTGCTGTTCTCGATCACGACCAACGGCATCCTGCTGCGGCCGCAGAACATCTCGAACCTGATCGTGCAGAACGGGTACATCCTGATCCTCGCGATCGGCATGGTGCTCGTGATCGTTGCCGGCCACATCGACCTCTCGGTCGGCTCGATCGCGGCCTTCATCGGCGCCTTCTCGGGCGTGCTGATCAGGGATGCGGGCTTCCCGTGGTGGCTCGCCATCATCGGCGCCCTCGTCATCGGGGCGGTGGTGGGAGCCTGGCAGGGCTTCTGGATCGCCTACGTGGGCATACCCGCGTTCATCGTGACCTTGGCGGGCATGCTCATCTTCCGCGGCCTCGCCCTCATCACTCTTGGCAACTCGAACATCGGCTCGTTCCCGGAGGAGTACCGAGCGCTCGGCAACGGCTTCATCTCGTTCGCGGGGCCCGATGCGGCGATCGACTTCTTCACCCTCGCCGTGGGCGGCCTCGCGATCATCGCGCTCATCGTGCAGCAGGTGCGCACCCGCAACGGGCGCAAGAAGTACGGTCAGGCGGTCGACCCGACCGTGTGGTTCGTCGCGAAGATGGCCTTCGTCACCGTCGGTGTCGGCGCCTTCACCTACGCGCTCGCCTCGTTCAAGGGCATCCCCGTGACCCTGATCGTGCTCGCGGTGCTCGTGATGATCTACGGCATCGTCGCCAACCGCACGGTGTTCGGCCGCCACATCTACGCGATCGGCGGCAACCGCCACGCGGCCGAGCTCTCGGGCGTCAAGACGCGCTCGGTCGACTTCTGGCTGTTCGTCAACATGGGCATCCTCGCCGCGCTTGCGGGCCTCGTCTTCACCGCGCGCCTCAACCTCGCCGGCCCGAAGGCCGGTGATGGCTTCGAGCTCGAGGCCATCTCGGCCGCCTTCATCGGCGGCGCGGCGGTGCAGGGCGGCATCGGCACGATCTCGGGCGCCATCATCGGCGGCCTCATCATCGGTGTGCTCAACAACGGCATGTCGATCATGGGCATCGGTATCGAGTGGCAGCAGGCCGTCAAGGGCCTCGTGCTGCTGCTCGCGGTGGCCTTCGACGTCTACAACAAGCGCCGTGCGGGTGGCGGCAGCGGACGCTGACCCGCTTCGCCTCGCTGACGCGCCCCGCGGCCCCGTGCCGCGGGGCGCGTCGCTGTCTCCGGATGCCCGCGCGATGCTCGAATCGATTCGACCTGCGCGCCCGCGCGTCCTAGACTGATGCGGGCCGATCGGCCCCCTCACCCCTGTTCGAGCCCCGGGAGGCTGCTGCGTGTCGACGGTCGTGCATCCCGGAGACTCGCTCACCCGCCGCCAGCGCGCCGTCTACGTCATCGTGCTCGGCGCCCTCACGGCGCTCGGTCCGTTCACGATCGACCTCTACCTGCCGGCCTTCCCGCAGGTCGAGGCCGACCTCGGGGTCTCGACCGCGGCCATCCAGCTCACCCTCACGGCCACGACGATCGGCTTCGCCTTCGGCCAGCTGCTCGTGGGGCCGTGGAGCGACAAGGTGGGTCGTCGCCTGCCGCTCATCCTCGCGACGAGCGTGCACGTGCTCGCGAGCCTCGGTGTGGCGCTCGCGCCCGATATCGCCTGGCTCATGGCCTTCCGGGTGCTGCAGGGCTTCGGCGCCGCGGCCGGCGGGGTGGTCGCGATGGCGACCGTGCGCGACCTCTTCGGCGGCTACCCGCTCGTGCGCATGCTCTCGCGGCTCTCGCTCGTCAACGGCCTCGCGCCCATCCTCGCGCCCGTCATCGGCTCGCAGCTGCTGCTCGTCATGCCGTGGCGCGGCCTCTTCGTCGTGCTCGCCGCCTACGGCGTCATCATCGTCATCGCGGCGAGCCTGCTGATCGTCGAGACGCTACCGCCCGCGCGCCGCGTCGACCCCGGGCACGCGACGATCGGCGACCGCTACCGCGTGCTCTTCGCCGACCGCGTCTTCATCGGCGTCGCGATCATCGGCGGCATGTCGTTCTCAGGCCTCTTCGCCTACCTCTCGGCCTCGCCGTTCCTCTTCCAAGACGTCTACGGCCTCGACCCGCAGGGCTACGGCCTGCTCTTCGCGATGAACTCGATCGGCGTCGTCGCGGGTGTGCAGATCAGCTCGCGGCTCGCCAAGCGCATCGCCCCGCAGTGGATCCTGAGCGTCTCGACGCTCGTGCTGCTCGGCAGCGCCATCGCGATCATCGTGCTCGACCTCGCGGGGGCCGGGTTCTGGGGCACGGTCGTGCCCCTGTGGTTCTTCATCACGGCCTGCGGCTTCGGGTTCCCGATGGTGCAGGCGCTCGCGCTCGCCAACCACGGCAAAGAGGCCGGCACCGCGGCCTCGCTGCTCGGGGCGATGAACTTCGGCCTCGCCGGCCTGCTCTCGCCGATCGTGGGGCTGTTCGGCATCTCCAGCGCTGTGCCCATGGGTGTCGTGATGGCGGCGACCTCGGTCGTGTCGATCGCGAGCCTGTGGTTCATCGTGCGGCCCCGCACGGTTCCGCCGCTCGCGCGCTGACGCGGCCCGGTGGCGAGCCGGGCATCCGGTGACGACGCGGGCCTGGCGCGATTGTTGTCCATGTGTATAACATGGGGATATGAGGATCCTCCTGGTCGGCGCCGGAGGCGTCGGAGACGCCATCGCCAAGATCGCCGCCCGTCGCTCGTTCTTCGAGACGATGATCGTGAGCGACTACGACATCACCCGCGCCGAGCGCACGATCGCGCGAGCGCTTCGTCGCCGCGCAGATCGACGCCTCGCAGGCCGAGAGCGTCACCGCGGTCGCGCGCGAGCATGGCGCGACGCACGTCATGAACGCCGTCGAGCCGAAGTTCGTGCCCACGATCTTCGCGGGGGCCCTCGCTGCGGGCGCCGACTACCTCGACATGGCCATGAGCCTCTCGCCCCCGCACCCCGAGCAGCCGCACGCGCTCACGGGCGTCAAGCTCGGCGACGAGCAGTTCGCCGCCTCGCCCGAGTGGGAGGCCGCGGGGCGCCTCGCCCTCGTCGGCATGGGC
>LNFD01000390.1 GCA_001464255.1 Actinomycetales bacterium Ga0077552
AGCAGGCTCAGCAGCACGATCGCGATCGCGCCCCCGACGAGGGCGATGTCGGTCACGTTACCCACGAACAACCCGAAGTAGTCGATGAAGTCGACGATCTCGCCGCGCGCGAAGCCCGGCTCGCGGAAGAGCCGGTCGCCGAGGTGGCTGATCGCCCCGCCGAGCAGCGCGCCTGCCGCGAGCGCCCACGGCACGCTCGAGATGCGCGAGACGAAGACCGCGATGCCGACGACCGCGATCGCGGCGACAATCGTGATAACCCAGGTGAAGTCGCCCCCAATGCCAAAGGCCGCCCCTGGGTTGTAGACGAGGCGCCACTGGATCGCCTCACCGATGACGGGCACGCCCACGCCGAGCTCGAGCGTGGACTCGGCCCAGAACTTGGTGCCCTGGTCGAACACGATGATGGCGGCGGCCCACAGCAGTGGGGCGGGTCTCGATCTCGTGGCGGTGCGCGTGCGTCTCGGGCATGCGCTCTATTCTGCCCTGTCGGGGCACTCGGCCCGCGCGCCGTAGTCTCGACGGGTGGCTCATCTCCTGGGGGCGGAGTCCCTCCGCGTCGAATATCCCACCCGCGTCGTGCTCGAGGGCGTGACGGTCGGCATCGGCGACGGCGACCGTATCGGCGTCGTCGGCCGCAACGGCGACGGCAAGTCGACCCTGCTGCGCATCCTCGCCGGCAAGCAAGAGCCCGACGGCGGCCGCGTGACGCGCCGCGGCGGAGTCACCCTCGGCATGCTCGATCAGGCCGACGAGCTCGCCACCGGGCTCACGGTGCTCGAGACCGTCGTGGGCGATCGCGACGAGCACGAGTGGGCGGGCGACCGCAATGTTCGGGATGTTCTCGCCGGCCTGATCTTCGACATACCCGGGCACACGCTGGTCGATGACCTGAGCGGAGGCCAGCGTCGCCGGGTCGCTCTCGCAGCGCTGCTCAGCCGCGAGTGGGACATCGTGGTGCTCGACGAGCCCACCAACCACCTCGATATCGGCGGCGTGCACTGGCTCGCCGGGCACCTGAAGCGGCGCTGGTCGCCCGGCGCGGGTGCGCTGCTCGTCGTGACGCACGACCGGTGGTTCCTCGACGAGGTGAGCCAAGACACGTGGGAGGTGCACGACCGCATCGTCGAGCCCTTCGAGGGCGGCTATGCGGCCTACGTGCTGCAGCGCCTTGAGCGCGACCGGCAGGCCGCGACCATGGAGGCCAAGCGCCAGAACCTCATGAAGAAAGAGCTCGCGTGGCTGCGCCGCGGGGCCCCGGCCCGCACGGCCAAGCCGAAGTTCCGCATCGACGCGGCCAACGCGCTGATCGACGACGTGCCGCCGCTGCGCAACGCGGTCGAGCTCGCGCAGATGGCGACCGCGCGGCTGGGGAAGGACGTCATCGACCTGCTCGACGTCTCGGTCTCGTACGGCGACAAGCAGATCCTGCACGACGTCGAGTGGCGCATCGCGCCCGGCGAGCGCACCGGAATCCTCGGCATCAACGGCGCCGGCAAGTCGACGCTCTTGAAGCTCATCGACGGCTCGCTCGAGCCCACGACGGGCCGCGTCAAGCGCGGCAAGACCGTCGTCGTCGCCACGCTCGACCAGCAGCTCGGCGACCTCAGCGCCGTCGCGAACGAACGGGTCAGCGCGGTCATCGCCACGAAGCGCACGAGCTACACCGCGGGCGACAAAGAGCTCACGCCGGGCCAGCTGCTCGAGCGGCTCGGCTTCACCTCGGCGCAGCTCTCGACCCCGATCAAAGACCTGAGCGGTGGCCAGAAGCGCCGCCTGCAGCTGCTGCTCATCCTGCTCGACGAGCCCAACGTGCTCATCATGGACGAGCCCACGAACGACATGGATACCGACATGCTCGCCGCGATCGAAGACCTGCTCGACTCGTGGCCCGGCACGCTCGTCGTCGTCAGTCACGACCGCTACCTGCTCGAGCGCGTCACCGACCAGCAGTACGCCGTGCTGGGCGGGCGACTGCGCCACCTGCCCGGTGGGGTCGACGAGTACCTGCGCATCGCCGCGCACGCGGCGGCGCCCACGGGGTCGCAGGATGCGGGGCGCGCGACGGTCGCGTCCGTCACGGCCGCGGCCCCCGCATCCACCGCCCCGACGGCCCCGACCCTCTCGGGGGCCGAGCGCCGCACGCTCGAAAAGGAGCTCTCGGCGCTCGAGCGCCGCATCGCGAAGGTGCAGGGGCAGGTGGATGCCCTGCACGTGCAGCTCGCCGAGCACGATGTGAGCGACTACAGCGGAATCGCCGCGCTGCACGAGCGGGTGCGCGGCTTCGAGGCCGAGCTCGAGAGCGCGGAGGAGCGCTGGCTCGAGCTGGGCGAGCTGTTGGGCTAGCCCCGCGTTACTTCGTCTGCCCGATGAGCAGGTCGAGCCGGTAGCCGTTGCGCTTGGTCTGCACGACCGCCACGGGAATGCGCGGCTTCGCCCCGCGCCCGTCGAGCCGCCGCACGGCCTCGTCGTAGATGCTCTCGAGCCCGCGCGGCACCGTGCCGACGACCCCGCTCACGCGGCGGCCCGAGAAGATGCGCACTTCGATGGGGGCGTCGACGCGCTCGTCGTCCATCGAGCGGGCCGGGGTCGCGGTCGTCAGCGACTCCGGGTCCTCCGCCGCAAGGGCCGCGAGCTCGTCCTGGTGCGGGTTGCTGTTCGCCAGGCGGATGGTGATGTTCTTGTTCTTGGGCTCGAGCACGCCGACGTAGTCGTCGAACGATCCCGAGCCGCGGTCATCCTTCGGCAGGCTCTCATCGACGGGGCCCGACTTCCTGAACAGCGCCATGCCTCGATGCTAGCCGGGGCGGGGTGGCGCGCCGCGGCCTCTACGATGAGAGCGTGACCGAGCCCCTCGACGCCATCGCCATCGCGGCGGAGGTCTTCGCGTGGCTCACGCTTCCCCTCGGCCTCGCGCTGCTCATCGGCGGCCTCGCCCGCCGCGCCTGGTCGAAGCGCTACGCGCCCGTCAAGGCCGTCATCACGACCGTGCACGACCGCGACGCGAAGCTGCGCTGGTTCGCCGACGGCGGGGCCGTGCATGAGAGCACGTCGCCGCTCACCGGGCCGATCCCGGCTGCACCCCTCGAGCCCCGAGACGCCGCGCCTCGACGACCCGGCGCACGACGGGCGCGTGCTGCTGACGCTCGGCGGCATCCTGACCGGGGTCGGCGTCGTCGCGACGCTCGTGTCGAACCTGCTGCCGTTCTTCTAGGTTGTCGCATCGCGGGCCGACGGTCCGGGGCTACAGCTCGCTCGCGTCGTCGTCGAAGTCGGCGCTGAGCGTGCGCAGCAGGCCAGCGAGCTTCTCCTGATCGCCGCGGCTGAGCCGCTGCAGCAGGGCAGCCTCGCTCACCATGAGCTGGTCGATCGCGCGGTCGACCCGCGCGCGGCCCTCGTCGGTCATGCGCACGCGGATGCTGCGCCCATCGTTCGGGTCGGTGCGACGCTCGACGAGCCCGCGCGTCGTGAGCCGGTCGATGCGGTTGGTCATGGTGCCGCTCGACACGAGCGTCTGCAGCAGCAGCGCCTTCGGGCTCAACTCGTACGGTTTCCCAGCACGCCGCAGCGCGGAGAGCACGTCGAACTCCCACGACTCGAGGTCGCTCGCGGCGAAGGCCTGCTTGCGCGCGAGGTCGAGGTGCCGCGCGAGCCGGCTGACGCGCGAAAGCACCTGCAGCGGCTCGACATCGAGCTCGGGCCGCTCGCGGCGCCACGCCTCGACGATGCGGTCGACTTCGTCGCGGGCGGTCATGTGTTCATTATCCCGGGCGGGGGATGAGCATCCGTCGCCCGTCGCTCATGACGCGGGATGCTCGCCGCGCGCTCGGGACCGCCCGCCGTGCTCTGGCAGACTGGAGGGGCGCGCCCAGCGCGCGATCCGCCTTGGTGTAACGGCAGCACGACAGCCTTTGGAGCTGTTAGGTCCAGGTTCGAATCCTGGGGGCGGAGCGTCCAGTGGACGCTCCGCGCGTGACAGTTGCTGGTGTCGACGATTTGCTGGGCGCCGAGTTACCAGCGCCGCTCCGCGCGCCAACGCGCACCCCGCGAATCGTGCGGCCGCGAACGACCTGCGCCACAATGGGCGCAGCGGTTCGACGGCGCCCGCACCACGGGCTCCGCTGCGCCGTCGACCCACCCCCGGTCGAGCAGCTGCCCCACCCGTGGCAGCGCCGGTCGGCCCGTGCCAAGGAGCCCGTGTGAGCATCCCCATCGCCCTCGCCACCCCGCTCGCCGAGCGCGAGTTCATCTCGGCCCTCGACCTGTTCAAGGTCGGCATCGGGCCGTCGAGCTCGCACACGGTCGGGCCCCTGCGGGCCGCGCGCGCCTTCGTCGACGGGCTGGGCGACCGGCTCGAGCAGGTCGCGAGCGTCGAGTGCGTGCTGTTCGGCTCGCTCGGTTCGACGGGCGTCGGCCACGGCACGCCTGGCGCCGTGCTCGCCGGCCTGAGCGGCCTCGCGGTCGAGACGGTGACGCGCGACGACGTCGAG
>LNFD01000391.1 GCA_001464255.1 Actinomycetales bacterium Ga0077552
GGTGCTGAGCGCCGACATGGCCCTCGAATTCCTCGGCGGCCGCATCGCGGTGCGCGTCGTTCCGGCGCCCTTCGTCGAAGGGCTGCTTGCGGCCGTCGTGCGCGCGGGCGCGGGCGACCCGCTCGACGTCGTCGCGGGCGAGGCGAGCGCCGCGCTCGCGCCGAAGCTCGCGATCCTCAGCGAGGCGGCGACCGTCGCGCCCGCGCAGGTGTCCGTGAGCGAACCGGCCCTGTTGCCGCCCGGCCCGGCCCTCGGCCGCGCCCTCGTGCGCAACGAGGGCGGCCTGCACGCGCGCCCCGCCGCCGAGATCGCGGCGCTCGCCGCGACCTTCGCCGCCGCCGTGACCCTCGAGGTCGAGGGCAAGGCGCCCGCACCGGCCGGCAGCCCGCTGAGCATCTCGATCCTCACCGTGAAGGCCGGAACCGAGGTCGTCATCCGCGCGTCGGGCGCCGACGCCGCGGCTGCGGTCGACGCCCTCGCCGCCCTCATCGAGGGCGGCTTCGGCGAGCCGCTCGTGGTGAGCGCGCCCCAGCCCGATCACGGAACGGGCCCGCTCGGGGTCAGCCCCGGCCGGGTCATCGGGCCCGTCGCCGTGCTCGTGCACGCGATCGCCGAGCCGAGCGCGACCGCCATGATGGCGCCACCCGCCCGCGCTGCCGCGGCGGGCATCCTCGAGGATGCCCTGCGCGCGACCGCCGCCGACTACCGCCGCCGTGCCGACGAGACCGAGGGGCACCGCGCCGAGGTGCTGGCGGCGACCGCGGCGATCGCCGACGACGAGGTGCTGCGGGCGACGGCCGTGCGCGCCGTGCGCGACCGCGGCGTCACGCCCGAACGCGCGGTGTGGGAGGCGATCGGGCGCATGGTCGACGAGTACCGCGCGGCCGGCGGCGACCTGCTCGACCGCATCACCGACCTGCACGACGTGCGCGACCGGACGATCGCGGCGCTCACGGGCATCGAGCCGCCGGGCCTGCCCGAGCGGCGCGAGCCGTACATCCTCATCGCCGACGACCTCGCGCCGGCCGATACGGTCACGCTCGACCCCGCCATGTGCCTCGCGCTCGTGACCGAGCAGGGCGGGCCGACCTCGCACACCGCGATCATCGCGCGTGAGCTCGGGCTGCCCGCCGTCGTCGGGGTGGCGGGGGCCACGCGCATCCCCGACGGCACGCTCGTGCTCGTCGACGGCGAGTCGGGCGAGGTCATCGTCGCCCCCGATGCCGCCGAGCAGGCGACCGCGACGGGCGTCATCACCCTGCCGCCCTTCGTCGGCCCCGGCCGCACGGCCGACGGGCACCGCGTGGTGCTGAGCGCCAACGTCGGCGCGCCCCGCGAGATCGCCCGCGCCGTCGAGCGCGGCGCCGAGGGCGTGGGCCTGTTCCGCACCGAGTTCTGCTTCCTCGACCGCGCCGACGAGCCGAGCGTCGCCGAGCAGGTCGCCGCCTACCGCGAGGTCTTCGCGGCATTCCCGGGCCACCGCGTCATCGTGCGCACGCTCGACGCCGGCAGCGACAAGCCCCTGCCCTTCCTCACCCCGATCCACGAGCCCAACCCCGTGCTCGGGCTGCGCGGGGTTCGCACCGCCATCCGCGACCCCGCGGTGCTCGACCGGCAGCTGCGGGCGATCGCCGAGGCGGCGCGGGCCGAGGGGGCCGACGTCGCCGTCATGGCGCCGATGATCGCGACGCTCGCCGAGACGCGCGAGTTCGCATCCCGTGCCCGATCGGCGGGCATCACGAGCGTGGGCATCATGCTCGAGACGCCCGCGGCGGCGATCACAGCCGCTGAGCTGTGCGCCGAGGTCGACTTCTTGAGCGTCGGCACGAACGACCTCTCGCAGTACACGATGGCGGCCGACCGCATGTCGGCCGCCCTCGCGGCGCTCGCCGACCCGTGGCAGCCGGCGCTGCTGCGCATGATCCGGCTCGTCGGCGAGGCGGCCGCCGCGACGGGCACGCCCATGGGGCTGTGCGGCGAGTCCGCCGCTGACCCCGACTTCGCGGCCGTGCTCGTCGGGCTCGGCGCGACGAGCCTGTCGATGGTCGCGCGCGCCCTGCCGATGGTGGGGGCGCGGCTCGCGGGCGTGACGCTCGAGCAGTGCCGTGCCGCCGCGGCGGCGGCGTGCGCGGCGCTCGAGCGCGCGCCGCGCTCGGCTGACGCCGCCGCCAGTAGGCTCGCCCCCGAGATGACCCGCCGCCTGACCGCCGTGCTGAGCGCCCTCGAGGCGCTGCTCATCGTCGGCATCGGCATCGCGGTTCCGCTGAGCATCCTCACCGTCATGTGGGCCGCGCAGTTCGGGTTCCAAGTCGACTGGCTCGTCTTCTGGCGCGCGGCCGTGCTCATCTGGCTCGTCGGCCACGGGGTCACCGTCACCTTCCAGCTCGATCCGCAGACGGCCCTCGCGCTCGGCGTGACGGGCGTGGGCGAGCCCTTCGTCGTCTCGCTCGCGCTCAGCGGGTTCCTGCTCTGCACCGCGCTCGCGGGGGTCGCGCTCGGCCGCCGCCTGCGCCACGAGCCGCACCGCGTGCTCGGCGAGCTCGTGGCGCTCGGCACGGTCGTCGTGCTCTCGGGGCTCGCGATGCTGAGCGCCGCGCATCCCGCCGCACTGCCGTCGCGCTGGCAGGCCGTGCTCTTCCCGGCCCTCGTGCTCGGCCTCGGCCTCGCGATCGGCTCGATCGGCGCGAGCAACCCCGCGCGCGTGCGCCTGCGGCGCCTGCTCGCCGAGGGGCCGCAGCCGTGGCTCGCGGCGGGCGGTGCGGCCCTGCGGGCGGGCCTCGGCACCGTCGCGACCGTCGTGGCGGCGGCGGCGCTCGTGACGGCGGCCGCGCTTCTGCTCGGCTACGGCCAGGTCATCGCGCTCTACGAGAGCGTGCAGGCGGGCGTGCTCGGCGGGGCCGCGCTGACGGTGGCGCAGCTCGCGCTGCTGCCGACGCTCGTGCTGTGGGCGGCGGCCTGGCTCGTCGGGCCGGGCTTCGCAGTCGGCGCCGGCTCGAGCGTGAGCCCCATCGCCACGAGCCTCGGGCCGCTGCCCGCCGTGCCCGTGCTCGGCGCGCTGCCCGCCGAGCCCTCGCCGCTCGGCTTCCTGACCCTGCTCGTGCCC
>LNFD01000392.1 GCA_001464255.1 Actinomycetales bacterium Ga0077552
GCGATGGGCTTCCTCGCGTTCGTCGCGGCGGGCTCGGCCGGCCCGGGGCGCCTCGCGGTGGTCGGCCCCGACCCCGTGGCCGTGGGGGTGTGGATGCTCGCCGAGACCCTCATCGGAGCATCCCTCGGCCTGCTCGCCGGCGGTGTGCGGGTCGCCCGGCCGCAGGCCATCGCGCGCACCCGGTAGCCTGGGCGGGTGCTGCGGGTCGTCGTGCTGATCTCGGGCGGCGGGTCGAACCTGCGCGCTCTTCTCGAGGAGTGCCGCGACGCCGAGTACCCCGCCCACGTGGTCGCCGTCGGCGCCGACCGCGACGCCGACGGCCTCGCGCACGCCGAGGCGTTCGGCATCCCCACCTTCACGGTGCCCTACTCGTCGTACCCCTCGCGCGAGGCCTGGGGCGACGAGCTGCTCGCCACGATCGACGAGTGGCAGCCCGACCTCGTGGTGCTGAGCGGCCTCATGCGCCTGCTGCCGCCGCGCGTCGTCGAGGCCCTCGCGCCGCGGCTCATCAACACGCACCCCGCGTACCTGCCCGAGTTCCCCGGCGCCCACGGCGTGCGCGACGCGCTCGCCGCGGGGGTCGCGCAGACCGGGGCGAGCGTCATCGTCGTCGACACCGGCGTCGACACGGGCCCCGTGCTCGCGCAGGAGCGCGTGCCCGTGCTGCCCGACGACACCGAGCACAGCCTGCACGAGCGCATCAAGCCCGTCGAGCGGCGCCTGCTCATCGACGTCGTGCGCGGCATCGCCGACGGGTCCATCGCCCTCGGCGCAGCATCCCCCCGCTAGATCGAACCTGGAGAACCCATGGCCGGCCCCGCCCACGACCCTGCCCTCTACCGCCACCGCGATGCGGTGCCCGTGCGGCGCGCGCTCATCTCGGTGAGCGACAAGACGGGGCTGCTCGAGCTCGCCGCGGCGCTCGCCGCGGGCGGCGTCGAGATGGTGTCGACGGGCTCGACGGCGGCGACGATCGCGGCGGCGGGGCATCCCGTCACCGAGGTCGCGGCCGTCACGGGATTCGCCGAGACGCTCGACGGGCGCGTCAAGACGCTCCACCCGAAGGTGCACGCGGGTATCCTCGCCGACCTGCGGCTGGCGTCGCACGAGGCGCAGCTGATCGACCTCGGCGTGACGCCCTTCGACCTCGTGATCGTCAACCTGTATCCCTTCGTCGAGACGGTCGCCTCGGGCGCCGAGGGCGACGCCGTCATCGAGCAGATCGACATCGGCGGGCCCGCGATGGTGCGCGCCGCCGCCAAGAACCACGCCAACGTCGCGATCATCGTCGACCCGGCCGACTACGTCATGGTGACGAAGGCGCTCACGCTCGGCGGCACGACGCTCGCCCAGCGGCAGCGCTTCGCCGCCAAGGCCTTCGCGCACACGGCCGCCTACGACACCGCGGTCGCGGGCTGGTTCGCCGACACGCTCGGCGTGCGGGCCGAGCACCCGGCCGCCGATGGCAGCCCGGCGACTCTGCAGGTGTCGGCGCGGCTGCAGCAGGTGCTGCGCTACGGCGAGAACAGCCATCAGCACGCCGCGCTCTACCGCGCCGACGGCGGCCACGGCATCGCCCAGGCGACGCAGCTGCACGGCAAGGAGATGTCGTACAACAACGTCGTGGATGCCGACGCCGCCGTGCGCGCGGCCTACGACCACGAGGCTCCCGCCGTCGCGATCATCAAGCACGCCAACCCGTGCGGCATCGCGGTCGGCGACTCGATCGCCTCGGCGCACGCGGCCGCGCACGCCTGCGACCCCGTCTCGGCCTTCGGGGGAGTGATCGCCGCCAACCGCGTCATCACGCGCGAAGCCGCCGAGTCGATCGCGCCCATCTTCACCGAGGTCGTCGTCGCCCCCGGCTTCGAGCCGGGTGCGCTCGAGGTGCTGCGCGAGAAGAAGAACATCCGGCTCATCGAGCTGCCCGCGGGCTTCGCGCTCGGCGACGTCGAGCTGCGGCAGGTGAGCGGGGGATGGCTGCGGCAGAGCGCCGACCGCGCGTTTGCGCCTGCGAGCGACTGGCAGCTCGTCTCCGGCCCCACCGCCTCGGCCGAGCAGCTCGCCGACCTCGAATTCGCCTGGCGCGCGTGCCGAGCCGTG
>LNFD01000393.1 GCA_001464255.1 Actinomycetales bacterium Ga0077552
CTTCGACCCCTTCCTCGTGCGGGGTATGGGCTACTACACGGGCCCGATCTTCGAGGTCGCGCATCCCGAGCTGGGCTACTCGCTCGGCGGCGGCGGGCGCTACGACGGCATGATCGGCCGGTTCCTCGGCGCCGACGTGCCCGCCACGGGCTTCTCGCTCGGCTTCGAGCGGCTCATCGACCTCGTCGAGCCCGACGCGGGCGACGACGCCGACGCGTCGGCGCTGCTCTACGAGTCCGATGCCGAGCTGGGTGCCGTCATGGCGCTCAAGGCGCAGCTCGTCGCGGGCGGCGCGCGCGTGCGGCTGCTCGCCCGCCCCAAGAACATGAAAGCCGCCCTCGAGCGGCTCGCGGCCGAGGGCTTCACGCGCTTCGCCGTCGTCGGCGCGGCCGCGACGGCCGATGCCGCCACCCTCGACTGGCGTAGGCTCGACACCGCTTCCTGATCACCCCCGAAGCCCGCAGACCACCACCGAAGGAGACACCCCATGGCTGCAATCGAGGCCGTTGGCGCCCGCGAGATCCTCGACTCGCGCGGCAACCCGACCGTCGAGGTGGAGGTGCTGCTCGACGACGGCACCGTCTCGCGCGCCGCCGTCCCCTCCGGCGCATCCACCGGTGCCTTCGAGGCCTACGAGCTGCGCGACGACGACAAGAAGCGCTACCTCGGCAAGGGCGTGCTCAAGGCCGTCGACGCCGTGCTCGACGTGCTCGGCCCGGCCATCGAAGACATGGATGCGAGCGACCAGCGCCTCATCGACGCCGAGCTCATCGCCGCCGACGGCACCGACAACAAGTCGAAGCTCGGCGCCAACGCCATCCTCGGCGTCTCGCTCGCCGTGGCGAAGGCCGCGGCCGACTCGGCCGACCTCCCGCTCTTCCGCTACGTCGGCGGCCCCAACGCGCACGTGCTGCCCGTGCCGATGATGAACGTCATCAACGGCGGCGCGCACATCCTGCCGATCGGCGCCGAGACCTACAGCGAGGGCCTGCGCTGGGGCGTCGAGACCTACCACGCCCTCAAAGGCGAGCTGAAGGCCGGCGGCTTCGCCACGGGCCTCGGCGACGAGGGCGGCTTCGCCCCCGACCTGGCCGGCACGAAGGCCGCGCTCGACTTCCTCATGGCCGCGATCGAGAAGGTCGGCTTCACGCCCGGGAAGGACATCGCGCTCGGCCTCGACGTGGCCGCGACCGAGTTCCACGCCGACGGCGTGTACCGCTTCGAGGGCAGCCAGCGCACCTCGGCCGAGATGGCCGCGTTCTACGCCGAGCTCGTGGCGACCTACCCGCTCGTGACGATCGAGGACCCGCTCGACGAGGATGACTGGGAGGGCTGGGCCGCGCTCACGGCCGACCTCGGCACGAAGGTGCAGCTCGTCGGCGACGACCTCTTCGTGACCAACCCCACGCGCCTCGCGAAGGGCGTCAGCTTGCGCACGGCGAACTCGCTGCTCGTCAAGGTCAACCAGATCGGCACCCTCACCGAGACGCTCGACGCCGTCGCGCTCGCGCAGCGCAGCGGCTACACGGCCGTGCTCTCGCACCGCTCGGGCGAGACGGAGGACACGACGATCGCCGACCTCGCCGTCGCGACCAACTGCGGCCAGATCAAGACCGGCGCCCCCGCCCGCAGCGAGCGCGTCGCGAAGTACAACCAGTTGCTGCGCATCGAGGAGGAGCTCGGCGACGCGGCGGTGTACGCAGCGCGAAGCGCGTTCCCGCGGTTCACGGCGTAACGCACACGAATCACGACGAGCCCGTCGCCCCGACCGGGGTGGCGGGCTCGGCGCTTAAGCTGGACCCATGGCCCGTCGACCCCGCACCGTGCCCGTGGCACTGCCGGCCGACGCGCCCGCGGCGACGCCGTGGTTCCGCAACCTGCAGATCTCGGGCTTCACGGTCACCGTGCTGCTGCTCATCGTCGGGGCCCTCATCGTGCTCGCCCCCTCGCTGCGCGTGCTCGTCGAGCAGCAGAACGAGATCGCCGCGCTCGAGCGCCGCGTCGCCGAGCAGCAGGCGGTCGTCGACGAGCTGCAGACCGACATCGATCGGTGGCAAGACCCGGCGTACATCGAAGCGCAGGCGCGCGACCGCCTGCTCTACGTCTACCCGGGCGACATCACCTACCTCATCGTCGACGACGGCCTCACCCCCGAGGGCGGCGAGGGCACGCCCGTGAGCGACGAGATCCAGGCGACCCGCATCGACTGGACCCGCGCGCTGCTCTCGTCGATCGTCACCGCGGGGCTCACCGACCTGCCCGCCGACGGCCTCGTCTCGCCCGAGTTCGGGAGCGTCGAATGACCCGTCCGCCCTTCGAGCCGTTCACCGAGCGCGACGTCGAGATCGTCAGCGCGCAGCTCGGGCGTCAGGCGCGCGACGTCATCGGCATCCCCGCCCGATGCGTGTGCGGCGCCCCGACCGTCGTCGCCACCCGGCCCCGCCTCGCGAACGGCACGCCCTTCCCGACGCTGTACTACCTGACGCACCCGGCGGCGACGATCGCCGCCTCGCACCTCGAGGCGAACGGACGCATGGCCGAGCTCGCCGCCGAGCTCGCGGCCGATGAGGCCCTCGCGGCGCAGTACCGCGCCGCGCACGAGGCGTACCTCGCCGATCGCGCGAGCATCCTCGCGGTCGACGAGATCGAGGGCTACTCCGCCGGCGGCATGCCCGCGCGCGTCAAGTGCCTGCACGCGCTCGTCGGCCACAGCCTCGCCGCGGGCCCGGGGCTGAACCCGATCGGCGACCGCGCCCTGGCCGAGTGCGGCTGGAGCCCCGAGGTGTGCGCGTGCGCGCCCGACCAGCGCGGCTCCTGACCCGTGCGCTCTCGGCCCTGCTCATCGCGGCAGGGCTGCTCGTCGTGGGTCTCGCGCCCGTC
>LNFD01000394.1 GCA_001464255.1 Actinomycetales bacterium Ga0077552
GAGCACGGCCCCGCGGGCCCGCAGGGCCACGAGGGCGGCGAGCAGCAGGCCCGCGGGCCACACCTTGATCCACGCGCCGATCGCGAGCAGGGCACCGCCCCACTTGGGGTGGTCGGCGATGAGCATGACGGCCACGAGGGCCACGGGCACCGTGATGGCGTCGATGCGGCCGAGCGCGATGGGGCCGAGAGCGACGAGGAAGAGCATCCACCACCAGGCGACGCCCGCGCGCCGCGCGCGCTCCTGCACCCCGATGATCGACACGAGCGCGACGGCGTTGAGCATCATGACGAGGGTGAGCCATGTCGTGCCGTAGAGGTCGGGGCCGAAGACGTAGGCCGCGAGCATGGGCGCGAGCGCGAGCAGCGGGTAGACCCACGAGGTGTCGATGCCCACCCACTCGGCACCGAGCACCCCGCGCTCGACCCAGAACAGGTACACGAGGGTCACGTCGCCCATCGGCAGGCCGGGGCCGTAGAGGTTGAGGAAGCCGAGCCAGAGGTGCACGACGGCGAAGGCGATCCAGAGGCTCACGGCGCTGCCCGCCGCGGTGGTCGCGAGGTGCCGGAACCGCGCGAGGCGATCGGCGGGCGCGGGCATGAGATCGAGCGTACTGCCGCGGATGCTCGCGCTCAGTCGCCCCGGCCCCGCAGCAACGCGGCGATCGTCGCGGGCACCGCGGCGCACACGTCGAGCACCGTGACAGGCCCGCCGGCCGAGGCGCGCTGGGCGGCGAGCCCGTGCACGATGGCCGCCGCGGCCCCGAGGCGCGCGAGGTGCGCGAGGTCGGGCGGCCCTGTGTTCGCCGACCCGACGGCCGCGTGCGTCGCGACGAGGGCACCGAGGATGCCGGCGAGGGCATCCCCCGCCCCGGCCGTCGCGAGCCACGGGGTCGCCGAGCGGGCCACAAGCACGGGCCCGCCCGGCGCCACGACGTGCGTCGCGTGGCCTTTGAGCAGCACCGTCACGCCGAGCTGCTCGGCCGCCGCGCGGGCGGCACCCGCCGGGTCGGCGAGCACGCCATCGAGGTCGGAGCCGGTCAGGCGGGCGAGCTCGCGCGCGTGGGGCGTGATGATGGCGGGGCCGCGTGCGGAGCCGACGGCGTCGAGCGCCCCCGCGTCGATGACCAGCGGATGCCCGCTCGCGAGCGCCGCCCGCATCCGCTCGGTGGACTCGGCGTCGGGTCCCTCCTCGACCGACGCGGCCCCCGCATCCATGCCCGACCCCAGTACCCAGGCCTGCACGCGGCCCTCGGCGGTGACCGCCTCAGGGCGCCGCTGCAGCACGAGGTCGGCGGCCCGCGCGGGGCCGAGGTAGCGCACCATGCCCACGCCCGTGCGCAAGGCGGCCTCGACGCCGAGCACCGCGGCGCCCGGGTATCGGTTCGAGCCCGTGATCATGCCGAGCACGCCGCGCGAGTACTTGTCGTCGTGCGGGCCCGGCACGCGCAGCAGCGCCGCCACCTCGGCGGTCGCGATGGTGCGGGGCTCCCTCACGCGGTCACCCTATCCCCGCCCAACCACGCCCGCTCGGAATTCGCGCGGCCGGCATGGGCTTGACTGACTGTGTGACCTCTGCCCTCTTCTCGCCCCTTTCCATCCGCTCGCTCACCCTGCGCAACCGGTTGTGGGTGTCGCCGCTGTGCCAGTACTCGGTGACGGCCGCAGACGGCGTGCCGACCGACTGGCACCTCGTGCACCTCGGCTCGTTCGCCGCGGGCGGCGCCGGGCTCGTCATGGCCGAGGCGACGGCCGTCGTTCCCGAGGGCCGCATCAGCCCGCACGACACGGGCATCTGGAACGATGCGCAGGCGACCGCGTGGTCGCGCGTGGTCGACTTCATCCACTCGCAGGGAGCCGCGGCGGGCATCCAGCTCGCCCATGCCGGCCGCAAGGCCTCGGTCTTCCCCGAGTGGGGCGCGATGGCGAACGGCGCCTCCGGCCACGGCACCGTGCCGATCGAGCAGGGCGGCTGGCAGACCGTGTCGGCCTCGGCCATCGCCTTCGAGGGATACGCCGAGCCCGTCGCGCTCGATGCCGCCGGCATTCAGGATGTCGTGGTCGCCTTCGCCGACTCGGCCCGCCGCAGCGTCGCCGCCGGCTTCGATCTCGTCGAGATCCACGCGGCGCACGGCTACCTGCTGCACCAGTTCCTCTCGCCGCTGTCGAACACGCGCGACGACGAGTGGGGCGGCAGCCTCGAGAACCGCGCCCGCCTGCTGCTCGACATCGTGCGCGCCGTGCGCGCGGCCGTCGACGTGCCCATCCTCGTGCGCTTCTCGGCCACCGACTGGGTCGACGACGACTGGCTCGAATCGCACGGACTCGCCGACTCGGGAGTCTCGGGTTGGAACGAGCACGACACCGCCATCGTCGCCGCCTGGGCGCAGGAGGCGGGCGCCGACCTCTTCGACATCTCGACGGGCGGCCTCGTGCGCGCCCGCATCGAGGTCGGCCCCGGCTACCAGGTGCCGTTCGCCGAGACGGTGCGCCGCGAGGGCGACGTGCCCGTCAACGCCGTGGGGCTCATCACCGAGTCGGCGCAGGCCGAGGCGATCGTCGCCACGGGCCAGGCCGACGCCGTCATGATGGGCCGCGAGTTCATGCGCGACCCGCACGCCGCCCTGCGTTTCGCCCGCGAGCTCGGCGTCGAGGTCGACCGCGCGCCGGTCGGCACGCCGCCGCAGTACTTGCGCGCGTACCGCTGAGCACCAGGTCTGCCATCATCGCCAAGTGGTACACTATCCAGTACCACTCAGGAGGGCATCATGACCGCGATCAGCGCCACCGAAGCACGGAAGTCGCTCTTCGGGCTCATCCAGCAGGTCAACGACGACCACACGGCCGTCGAGGTCGTCTCCAAGCACGGCAACGCGGTCATCCTCTCGAAGGCCGACTACGACGCGATGACCGAGACGGCGTACTTGCTCCGCAACCCGGCGAGCGCCGAACGGTTGCTCGCCTCCATCGAGCGTGCGCGCCGTGGAGAGTTCGAGCAGCACACCCTCACCGACGACTAGAACCGTTCGACTCATGAGTCGTACCGTCGCCTTCGATCCGCACGGATGGGAGGACTACGTCTACTGGCAGACCCAGGACCGCAAGACGCTCAAGCGCATCAACCAGCTCATCGCCGACGCTCTGCGCGACCCGTTCACGGGCATCGGCAAGCCCGAGCCGCTCAAGCACATCCTGTCGGGCGCCTGGTCACGGCGCATCGACGACGTCAACCGGCTCGTCTACTACGTCACCGACGACCACATCGTCATCCTGCAGGCCCGCCAGCACTACTAACCTCAACGCCCGCCGCGCTGCGTCGCGTCCTGCACCTCGCCGACGAGCTCCTCGATGATGTCTTCGAGGAAGAGCACGCCGGTGGTGCGGCCCTCGGCGTCGACCGAGCGGGCGACGTGCGCGCCCGAGCGGCGCATGACCGCGAGGGCGTCTTCCAGGTCGGCCGTGGCGAGGATCGACACCAGCCGCCGGATGCGCTTCGGCGGCACGGGGTCGTCGAGCTCGTCGTCGGGCAGGTCGATGACGTCTTTCAGGTGTAGGTAGCCGGTGGGCTCGCCCGCGTCGTCGATCAGCACGTAGCGGCTGAACCCGCGCTGGGCGACCGCGCGCTCGACGTCGAGGGCGCTCGCGTCGTCGGGCAGCGAGGTGAGGGCATCCATCGGCAGGGCGATGTCGCTCACGACTTTCGTCGTGAATTCGAACGCCGCGGCGAGCGCGCCCGTCGTGTCGTCGAGCACGCCCTCGCGCGTCGACTGCCGCACGATCGTCTCGACCTGCTCGAGCGTGAAGGCGCTCTCGGCTTCATTCTTGGGATCGACGCGGAACAGGCGCAGCACGCCGTTCGCGATCGCGTTGAGGCTGCGGATGACCGGCGAGAAGATGCGCGAGACGAGCACGAGCGGCGGCGCGAGAATCAGCACCGCGCGCGTCGGCAGCGAGAACGACAGGTTCTTCGGCACCATCTCGCCGAACACGACGTGCAGGTAGGTCACGAGCAGCAGGGCGATCGTGAACGCGATACCCGCGATCCACTCGGGGGTCAGGCCCGTGAGCCCGAGCGGGATCTCGAGAAGGTGCTTGATCGCCGGCTCGGAGACGTTGAGGATCAGCAGCGAGCAGATCGTGATGCCCAGCTGGCAGGTCGCGAGCATGAGGGTCGCGTGCTCCATCGCCCACAGTGCCGTCTTCGCCGCACGGGAGCCTGCCTCGGCGCGGGGCTCGATCTGCGATCGCTTCGCGGCGATGACGGCGAACTCGGCGCCGACGAAGAACGCGTTGCCGGCGAGCAGCACGAACAGCCAGGCGATGCCCCACCAATCGG
Organism: Actinomycetales bacterium Ga0077552; assembly: GCA_001464255.1. Lineage (GTDB taxonomy): Bacteria > Actinomycetota > Actinomycetes > Actinomycetales > Microbacteriaceae > Microcella. The sequence continues at coordinate 4,336 of LNFD01000394.1, forward strand.
ACTCGGTCATCGCGTCTCACCTCCCGCGGTCGCGGTGCTCGGCAGCGTGATCTCGCCCGTGGCGAGCGGGGTGAAGCGCACGCGGTCGATGCGGCGGCCATCCAATCGTTCGATGCGGAAGGTGCCCGACGCGATCTCCACGGTGTCGCCCACCTCGGGCAGGCGGCCGAGCTCGGCCATGAGGTAGCCGCCGACGGTCTCCCACGGGCCGTCGTCGGGCACCGTGACGCCCGCGCGGTCGGCGAGCTCGTCGGGGCGGAGGATGCCGGGGAAGGTCAGCCAGTTGCGCGAGCGCACGACGTCAACGCGCGCGCGGTCGTGCTCGTCACTCACTTCGCCCACGAGCTCTTCGACGAGGTCTTCGAGCGTCGCGACGCCGGCGGTGCCGCCGTACTCGTCGACGACGATGGCCATCTGGTAGCCGCGGCCGCGCAGCTCGCCGAGCAGGGTGTCGAGCATCATCGTCTCGGGCACGCGCAGCGCCTCGCTCTGCAGCGCCGAAGCGGGAACCTCGGCACGGCGGTCGCGCGGCACGGCGACGGCCTGCTTGACGTGCACGATGCCGACGATGTCGTCGATCGACTCGTCGATCACCGGGAAGCGCGAGTGGCCCGTCGTGCGGGCGAGCTCGATGACCGACTGCGCGCTGTCGCCGCGCTCGACGGCGGCCACACGCGGGCGCGGCGTCATGACATCTTGCGCGGTGTGCTGCGAGAACGCGAGCGTGCGCGAGAGCAGCGTGGCGGTGTCGCTGTCGAGGCGGCCCTCGCTCGCCGAGCGGCGCACGAGCGAGGCGAGCTCTTCCGCCGTGCGGGCACCGCTGAGCTCTTCTTTCGGCTCGACGCCCATCGAGCGCAGGATGGCGTTGGCCGAGCCGTTGAGCACCACGATGGCCGGGCGGAACACCGTCGTGAACGCCCATTGGAACGGCACGACGACCTTGGCCGTCTGCCGCGGCAGGCTCAGCGCGAAGTTCTTGGGCACAAGCTCGCCGACGATCATCGACAGCAGGGTCGCGAGGGTGATCGCGATGATCGACCCGACGATGGGCACGGCCCCCTCGGGCAGGCCGATCGACCGCAACGGCTCGGCGAGCATGCTCGAGATCGCCGGCTCCATGAGGAAGCCGGTGAGCAGCGTCGTGAGCGTGATGCCGAGCTGCGCGCTCGAGAGGTGCGTCGAGGTGATCTTGAGCGCGGCGATCGTGGGGCCGAGCCGCTTCTCACCGCGCGCCTGGCGCGCCTCGAGCTCGGAGCGATCGAGGTTGACGAGCGCGAACTCGCTCGCGACGAAGAATCCGGTGCCGATGGTCAGCAGCAGGCCGGCGAGCAGAGAGATCCACTCAGCGCTCACGGCGGCCCCCGATCATCGGCGAGGGTCTATGGCTGGGTTCGTCAGGGGCGGGCGATTCGCCCGAACTAGGAGGCTCCATAACGCCACCACTATAGAGGCCTGAGGCTCGCTCGCGCCTGGGAGGGTGCCGCTACCAGCTCACCGGCAGCGCTTTGCCCTCCTCGTACCCGGCCGCCGACTGGGTGCCGACGACGGCGCGCTCGTGGAACTCGGGCAGCGTGGATGCCCCCGCATACGTCATCGACGACCGCAGCCCCGACGTGATCATGTCGAGCAGGTCGTCGAGCGAGGGCCGCTCGGGGTCGAGGTAGATGCGCGAGCTCGAGATGCCCTCGGCGAAGAGCCGCTTGCGCGCGAGCTCGAAGGCGTCGAGCCGCTGGAAACGCTGCTCGACCGCCTTCGTCGACGCCATGCCCCAGCTGCTCTTGAACCAGCGCCCCTGCTCGTCGGCCTCGAGCTCGCCGGGCGCTTCGAGCGTGCCCGCGAACCACGAGCCGACCATCACGGCCGAGGCGCCCGCGGCGAGCGCGAGCGCGACATCGCGGGGGTAGCGCACGCCGCCGTCGGCCCACACGTGCGCGCCGAGCTCGCGCGCGGTCGCCGCCGTGTCGAGCACGGCCGAGAACTGCGGGCGGCCGACGGCCGTCATCATGCGCGTCGTGCACATGGCGCCCGGGCCCACGCCGACCTTGAGCACGTGCGCCCCCGCCTCGACGAGGTCGCGCACGCCCTCGGCCGTGACGACGTTGCCCGCGACGATGGGCACACCGAGGCCGCGCGCCGCGACCGCGCGCACGGCGGCGACCGCCTGGTCCTGGTGCCCGTGCGCCGTGTCGATGACGATGACGTCGACGCCGGCCTCGACGAGGGCGGCGGCCCGCGCGGCCGCATCACCCGTGACGCCGACCGCCGCGGCGACGCGCAGCCGGCCGTGAGCATCCACCGCCGGCGGGTAGATGGTCGCCCGCACTGCGCTGCGCGCGCTCAGCGAGCCGATGATGCGCCCGTGGTGGCGCACCGCGACGGCCTCGACGCCCGCCGCATCGATGAGGGCGAAGGCCGCGCGCGGCTCGGTGACATCGTCGTCGTCGATCGAGGGAACGCTCGGGGCCACGAGGTCGCCGATGACCGAGTCTGGCAGCGCGTGCCGCAGGGCGCTGGCCGGGATGCTGCGCTCGGGCGCCCCCTCGCCATCGACGATCGTCAGCAGGGCGCCGGGAACATCGGCGACGAGCGCCCGCGCGGCCGCGATCGAGTGCTCACGGCCGACGAGCACGAGCGGGTCGAGCAGGGTCGAGGCGCCCTTCACGGCGCGGATGGCTGTGTCGAGCTGCTGCGGCGAACCGTCTTGCGGCAGCACCGCGAGCCCGCCGCGCCGCGCGAGGGCGGCCGCGAGGCGCGGGCCCGTCACGGAGGTCATGTTCGCGGCGACGATCGGGATGCGCAGCCCCGTCGGGTCTTCCGCCGTCAGGTCGACCGCGAGCCGGCTGCCCACCGCCGAATGCTGCGGCATGAGGAAGACGTCGCTGTAGGTGAGGTCATGGGCGGGAGGCTCGCGGAAGAATCGCACGAATTAACGCTACTCGCCCCCCGCACGGGCGAAACCGGCGTGCAGGAGCGGTTAAGCTTGTGCGGGCGGTGCCAGCGAGGGCTCCGCCGGTGCCACCTCATCGATGTGAAGCGAAAGTGGGCGGTCGGCTGTGTCAAGCCAAGTGACCGGAGTCGGCCCTGACGGCAACGCCGCGGGCGAATTCGGAGCCAACGAGTGGCTCGTTGACGAACTCTACGAGCAGTACAAGGTCGACAAGAACGCGGTCGACCCCTCCTGGTGGCCGATTCTCGAGAAGTACCACCAGTCGACGACCGCAGCGGCGAGCGCGCCCGCACCGTCGTCCACCCCGATCGACGCACCGCCGCCCGTCGAGACGGTCGCCGCGCCCGCGACCGGCGCCACGACGCTGCCTGTCGACGCCGACGGCGACGGCGAGCTCGACGACATCGTCACGCCCCTCAAGGGCATGGCCAAGACCCTCGCGACCAATATGGATGCGAGCCTCACGGTGCCCACCGCGACGAGCGTGCGCACCATCCCCGCGAAGCTGATGATCGACAACCGCATCGTCATCAACAACCACCTCAAGCGCGCGCGCGGCGGCAAGGTCAGCTTCACGCACCTCATCGCCTGGGCGATGGTGCGCGCGCTGCGCGAGTTCCCCAGCCAGAACGTCTTCTACGACGAGGTCGACGGCAAGCCCGTCGTCGTGGCCCACATTAACCTCGGCATCGCGATCGACCTGCCCAAGCCCGACGGCACGCGCTCGCTGCTCGTGCCCGGCATCAAGAAGTGCGAGGGGATGGGCTTCGGCGACTTCATCGCGGCCTACGAAGACGTCGTCAAGCGCGCGCGCGACAACAAGCTCACGGCGGGCGACTTCCAGGGCAACACGATCTCGCTCACCAACCCGGGCGGCATCGGCACCGTGCACTCGGTGCCGCGCCTCATGAAGGGCCAGGGCGCCATCATCGGCGCCGGGGCGCTCGAGTACCCGGCCGAATTCCAGGGCATGTCGCAGGCGACTCTGGCCGACCTCGGCATCGGCAAGACCATCACGCTCACGAGCACCTACGACCACCGGGTCATCCAGGGCGCCGGCTCGGGCGAGTTCCTGAAGAAGGTGCACGAGCTGCTTATTGGCGAGCGCCGCTTCTACGAGGACATCTTCGCCGACCTGCGCATCCCCTACGACCCGATCCACTGGGCGCAAGACATCCACGTCGACCTCGCCGACCAGATCAACAAGACGGCGCGCGTGCATGAGCTCATCAACGCGTACCGCGTGCGCGGCCACCTCATGGCCGACGTCGACCCGCTCGAGTACCGCCAGCGCAGCCACCCCGACCTCGACATCTCGAGCCACGGGCTGACGTTCTGGGATCTCGACCGCGAGTTCGTCACCGCCGGCTTCGGCGGGCGCCGCACGATGCTGCTGCGCGAGGTGCTCGGCGTGCTGCGCGACACCTACTGCCGCACCGTGGGCATCGAGTACATGCACATCCAGGAGCCGGAGCAGCGCCGCTGGTTCCAGGAGCGCCTCGAGAAGCCGTACCAGAAGCCCACGCACGACGAGCAGATGCGCATCCTCGGCAAGCTCAACCAGGCCGAGGCCTTCGAAACCTTCCTGCAGACCAAGTACGTCGGCCAGAAGCGCTTCAGCCTCGAGGGTGGCGAGAGCGTCATCCCACTGCTCGACGAGATCCTCCAGGGCGCCGCCGAGCAGGGCCTCGACGAGGTCGCGATCGGCATGGCCCACCGCGGCCGCCTCAACGTGCTCGCCAACATCGCGGGCAAGACCTACGGCCAGATCTTCCGCGAGTTCGAGGGCACTCAAGACCCCAAGTCGGTGCAGGGCTCGGGCGACGTCAAGTACCACCTGGGCACGGAGGGCGTCTTCACGTCGGCCGCGGGCCAGGAGGTCGGCGTGTACCTCGCCGCCAACCCCTCGCACCTCGAGGCCGTCAACGGCGTGCTCGAGGGCATCGTGCGCGCGAAGCAAGACCGCAAGAACGACGCGGCCTTCAGCACGCTCGCGGTGCTCGTGCACGGCGACGCGGCCATGGCCGGTCAGGGCGTCGTGGTCGAGACGCTGCAGTTGAGCATGCTGCGCGGCTACCGCACGGGCGGCACCATCCACGTCGTGGTCAACAACCAGGTGGGCTTCACGACGCCCCCCGGCGAGGGCCGCACGTCGATCTACTCGACCGACGTCGCCAAGACCATCCAGGCGCCGATCTTCCACGTCAACGGCGACGACCCCGAGGCCGTCGTGCGCGTGGCCGAGCTCGCCTTCGCCTACCGCCAGCAGTTCAAGCGCGACGTCGTCATCGACCTCGTCTGCTACCGCCGCCGCGGACACAACGAGGGCGACGACCCCTCGATGACGCAGCCGCTCATGTACAACCTCATCGAGGCCAAGCGCTCGGTGCGCACGCTCTACACCGAGGCGCTCGTCGGTCGCGGCGACATCACCGAGGAGGAGTTCGAGGCCGCACACCGCGACTTCCAAGACCGCCTCGAGGTCGCCTTCGCCGAGACGCACGCCGCGCAGACCGGGGCCATCCCGATCGTGACGGGCGGCCCGGCCACCGAGCACGACGACCTGGCCGGCGAGCCCGAGTCGACGGGTGTCGATGTGGCGGTCATCCAGCACATCGGCGACGCGCACGACAACCCGCCCGCGGGCTTCACCGTGCACACGAAGCTGCAGGCGATGCTCAAGAAGCGCGTCGAGATGAGCCGCACCGGCCAGATCGACTGGGGCTTCGGCGAGCTGCTCGCCCTCGGCTCGCTGCTCATGGAGGGCACGCCCGTGCGCATGGCCGGGCAAGACTCTCGCCGCGGCACCTTCGTGCAGCGCCACGCCGTGCTGCACGACCGGGTCAACGGCCAGGAGTGGCTTCCGCTCGCGAACCTCAGCGAGAACCAGGCGAAGTTCTGGATCTACGACTCGCTGCTGAGCGAGTACGCGGCGATGGGCTTCGAGTACGGCTACTCGGTCGAGCGCCCCGACGCGCTCGTGCTGTGGGAGGCCCAGTTCGGCGACTTCGCCAACGGCGCCCAGACGATCATCGACGAGTTCATCTCGTCGGCCGAGCAGAAGTGGAACCAGCGCTCGAGCGTCGTGCTGCTGCTGCCGCACGGCTACGAGGGCCAGGGCCCCGACCACTCGTCGGCGCGCATCGAGCGGTTCCTGCAGCTCGCGGCCGAGGACAACATGACGATCGCGCGGCCCTCGACTCCCGCCTCGTACTTCCACCTGCTGCGCCGCCAGGCCTACGCGCGCCCGCGCCGCCCGCTCATCGTCTTCACGCCGAAGGCGATGCTGCGCCTGCGCGGCGCGACGAGCGAGGTCGCCGACTTCACGAGCGGTCGCTTCGAGCCCGTCATCGACGACGCGACGATCGTGGATGCCGGCGCGGTGCGCCGGGTGCTGCTGCACGCCGGCAAGATCCACTACGACCTCAAGGCCGAGGTGGAGAAGCGCGGCATCACCGACGTCGCCCTCGTCCGGCTCGAGCAGTACCACCCGCTGCCCGAGGCCGAGCTGCGGGCCGTGCTCGGCCGCTACGGCAACGCGGAGGTCGTGTGGGTGCAGGACGAGCCCGAGAACCAGGGCGCGTGGCCGTTCCTGGCGCTCGAGGCGCAGAAGCGGGGCATGCCCGCGATGCGCGTCGTCTCGCGGCACGCTTCCGCATCGCCCGCGACCGGCTCGAGCAAGCGCAGCGCGCAGGAGCACGCCGACATCATGGATGCGGCGCTGAGTTAGCGGAACCGACGGCCGGGACGTCCGTCGGCGCTGGCGTCGCGGCGACGGTCAGAAATGACCGTCGCTCCTAGCTCCAGCGCGCATCGAGCCGCTCGATCGATCCGAGGATCAGGTCGCGCAGCTCGTCGGGCGCCTTCTCCTGGCACGCCTCCTTGACCTTCGTGGTCAGGGTGATGCCCACGAGGTGCTCGGCCGAGCAGTCGTCGCAGTTGGCGAGGTGCTCGCGGATGTCGCTGCACTGCTCGGCGCTGAGCTCGTTGTGCAGGAACTCCTCGAGCTCCTCCTTGGCCTTGTCGCAGCCGCAGTCGGTCATCGCGTGCTCCCCTTCGTCGTCGTGGCCGGGGCCGCGGCGGTCATACCGCGCTCGCGGGCGTAGTCGGCCAGCAGTTCCCGCAGCAGGCGTCGGCCGCGGTGCAGGCGGCTCATGACGGTGCCCA
>LNFD01000395.1 GCA_001464255.1 Actinomycetales bacterium Ga0077552
GGGCTTACGACGAGTTCTATGCCAGCGACGAGGCTCGAGCAGCAACTTACGCTGCGTGGTTGCATCACTACAATCACCACCGACCCCACACCGGGATCGGCGGCCTGACACCATCAGCCCGCGTTCACAACCTCATGGGGAACTACAACTAGCGACCGAACCGCCACCGCGCGACCGAGCCGGGTTCGGCAATCGAACCCTGTCTCGACAAAGTGTTAGACAAATGTACCGACACGGGATACTGTCCTCTCGAGTTCACCGACGAACGCGAAAGGACCGAGGGATGAAGCGCCAGTTCCCCAATCCGCGCGATCTGGCGCCGCTCATGCGCTTCCGTCGGCCGCAGCTCAATGCCCGCACCCGCCGTCTCGACCGGGCCTTGACGATCCATGACCTCCGGGCGATCGCGCAGCGACGCACCCCCAAGGCGCCCTTCGACTACACCGACGGTGCTGCCGAGAGCGAGATCTCCCTGGCTCGGGCCCGCGAGGCCTTCCTCGACATCGAGTTCCACCCGGCGATCCTGCGCGACGTCAGCACCGTGACCCTCGAGCGCGACGTGCTCGGGGGCCCCAGCGCTCTGCCGCTCGCGATCGCCCCTACCGGCTTCACCCGCATGATGCACAGCGAGGGCGAGATCGCGGGGGCCAAGGCGGCGGCGGCCTTCGGCATCCCCTTCAGCCTCTCGACGATGGGCACCGCGTCGATCGAGGCCGTGCGCGAGGCGATCCCCTCCGGACGTGCCTGGTTCCAGCTCTACCTCTGGAAAGACCGCGAGCGATCGATGGAGCTCGTCGACCGCGCCGCACGCGCCGGCTACGACACCCTGCTCGTGACGGTCGATGTGCCCGTCGCAGGCGCGCGGCTGCGGGATAAGCGCAACGGCATGTCCATTCCCCCCGCCCTCACCATGGGCACGATCGTCAACGCGATCCCTCGACCCGGCTGGTGGATCGACTTCCTGACCACCGAGCCCCTTGCGTTCGCCAGCCTGTCGGAGTGGGGTGGCACGGTCGCCGATCTCATCGACACGATGTTCGACCCGACGGTGACCTTCGATGATCTGCGGTGGATCCGCGAGATGTGGAAGGGCAAGCTCGTCGTCAAGGGCGTGCAGTCGCTCGACGACGCCGTCGCGCTCACCGCGCTCGGCGTCGATGGCATCGTGCTGTCGAACCACGGCGGTCGGCAGCTCGACCGCGCACCCGTTCCCCTGCACCTTCTGCCGCGCGTCGCGCGCGAGGTCGGTGGTGATGTCGAGGTGCTCATCGACACCGGCATCATGTCAGGCGCCGATGTCGTGGCGGCGGTCGCGCTCGGCGCTCGCAGCACCCTCATCGGGCGCGCCTATCTTTACGGGCTCATGGCTGGCGGTCAGCAGGGTGTCGAGCGCGCGCTGACCATCTTCCACGAGGGCATCGCCCGCACGATGCGCCTGCTCGGCGTGACGAGCCTCGACGAGCTCGAGCCGCGTCACGTCACGCTGCTCTCCCGACTCACCCCCATTTCGCACGACCGACCGAAAGGGCACTGATCATGCACGAGATCACGTTCACCCCCGAGCGCTCGCAGTACGTCTACACGTTCGGCGGAGCGGAACCGGCGATGCGCGTCAAGCCGGGCACCGCTCTGCGGCTGTGGTCGGAAGACGCGTTCAACTTCGCTCTCACCTCGGTCGACCACCTGCCGAGCCAGCACATCGACATTCGCTACGTGAACCCGCAGACCGGCCCCTTCTACGTCGAAGGCGCCGAGCCCGGCGACACCCTCGCCCTGCACATCGTCGACCTGACCCCCGCGCGCAGCTTCGGAACCTCCTCGACCATCCCGTTCTTCGGCGGGCTCACCGGCACTGACCGCACGGCCCTGCTGCAGGATGCCCTGCCGGAGGCCACCTGGATCTACGAGGTCGACACCGCCCGTCAGACGGTCGGCTTCCAGGCCCGCTTCGGCGATTTCGAGGTGGCCCTGCCGATCGAGCCCATGCTCGGCACGGTGGGCCTGGCGCCGGGTGCGAGCGAGGTGCGCACGAGCCTGGTGCCCGACCGGTTCGGCGGCAATATGGACACCCCCGAGATGAAGATCGGCACGACCGCCTATCTCGGTGTGAACGTCGAGGGCGCGTTGTTCTCGATCGGTGACGGCCACTACCGCCAGGGTGAGGGCGAGGCCTGCGGCACCGCCGTCGAGGGAGCCATGAACTCGGTCATCATCGTCGAGCTCATCAAGGGGGGCGCCCCGCTCTGGCCGCGCCTCGAGAACGACGACTACTGGATGGTCGTCGGGTCGTCGCGTCCGATGGAGGACTCGTGGCGCATCGCGCAACTCGAGATGGTCACGTGGTTCACCGAGATGTTCGATCTGCACCCGATGGACGCGTACCAGTTGCTGACCCAGACGTCGCTCGCGCCGATCGCCAACGCTGTCGACGCCAACTACAGCGTCGTGGTCAAGGTGGCCAAGTCCCTCATGCCCGGAGGCCTCGCGTACGACGGCCTCCATCGCGAACTCCGCTCAGCGGCGAGCACTCTTCGCTGATCGGCGCCGGGCCGCGAACGCGGCTCGGATCACCCCCGCCCACAAAGGAAAAGGAGTGGAACACCTATGAATGAACAGAAGACCGCGAACCCCGCGGTGCTGGGCCTGCTCGGCTACGGCGTCTCGACCGTGCTGCTGAGCCTCGCCAACAGCGGCTTGTACCCCGTCGATGGAATGGTGCTCATCATGGGCGTCTTCTTCGGCGGCATCGCCCAGACCCTCGTCGCCATCATGGCGTTCCGACTCGGTGACACGTTCGGGGTGACGGCGTTCGGCGGCTACTCGTTCCTCTGGCTCTCGTTCGCGTTCATCAACATCGGAGCGATCAACGAGTGGTGGACGGTCTCGACCACGGCCATCGGCTGGTACCTGCTGCTCTGGATGGTCTTCACGATCGGGCTCGTCTTCGCTTCGGCCGTCGCTCCTCGCATGCTGACGATCATCCTCATCCTCACCGCCGTTCTGCTGGGCTCGCTGGGCCTGGGCGCGCTCACCGGCAACGCGGCGATCAGCCTGTTCGGCGGATTCGAGGGTGTGCTCACGGGTGCTCTCGCCATCTACCTGGCCTTCGCCTTCCTCATCAACGAGATGTACGGCAAGAGCGTCCTGCCCATCGGCGCTCCGATCCGCGCGTCATAACCACTACCGAAGGAGAACGATATGGATCTCGGAATCGCAGGAAAGACTGCGCTCGTCACGGGCGGCACGAAGGGCATCGGTCGGGCCATCGTGGAGGGCTTCGCAGCGGAGGGCGCCAACGTGGCCTTCTGCGCACGCGATGCCGCTGAGGTCGCGGCCACCCAGGCCGCGCTCGAGGCGCACGGCGTGCGTGCCATCGGCACGTCGCTCGACGTCGGCGACGCGGAGGCGCTGCGCGCGTGGGTCGAGTCGAGCGCCGCGGCGTTCGGCGGCATCGACATGGTCGTCGCCAACGTGAGCGCGCTCGCGATCCCCGACACCGACGAGAACTGGGAGACCTCGTTCCGGGTCGACCTCATGGGCACCGTGAACCTGGTGAAGGCGGCGCTGCCGCACCTCGAGAAGAGCGACATCAAGTCGGCTGTGGCGATCTCGAGCGTCTCGGGTCGCGAAGCCGACTTCGCGTCGGGCCCCTACGGCACCGTGAAGACGGCAATCATCGGCTACATGGCCGGTGTCGCGCTGCAGGTCGCCGACAAGGGGATCCGCATCAACACGGTCTCGCCGGGCAACACGTACTTCCCCGGTGGCGTGTGGGAGAGCATCGAAGGGGGCAACCCCGACCTGTTCTCGTTCGCGATGGGCTTGAACCCCACCGGCCGCATGGGCACGGCGGAGGAGATCGCCTCCGGCGTCGTGTTCCTGTCGAGCGCGAAGGCCAGCCGCATCAGCGGTGCCAACCTTCTCATCGACGGCGCCCTGACTCGTGGGATCCAGTTCTAGACCCGGTTCCGCGAACCCTCCTCGCCCTGCTCGGTGCTCTGCGCACCGGGCAGGGCGAGCCTCGTCTCATCGAAGTACGTCAGCAGTCGGTCCCGCGCTCCGTCGATGTGCGCGCGCGTCAAGCGGCCGGCGAGCTCGACATCGCCCGCCGAGACCGCGTCGAGAATCCCCTGGTGCTGGTCGACGACGTCTCCGAGCGCCAGCAGCCGGTGCGCGAGCACTTGCCCGATGCACAGCTCGATCTCGCCCATCAGCAGCGCGTGCAATCGCGCGAGTCTCGGCGAGGGCTGGGCCTCGACGAGAGCACGATGGAACATGATGTCGGCGCGAGCCAGCGGCCCGGCATCCGGATGATCCATGCCCGCGTCCCGGGCGGCCTCGATCAGCGACCGCTGCGCCGAGAGCGCCTGGTCGGGCACCTCACCGGCTTCTGCGAGTCGACGCAGGGCGGCTTCCTCGACGACGGCGCGATTGGCGTAGAGGTCGACGATGTCGTCGCGGTCGAGCTCGGGCACGCGCGCTGTCTTGTGGGCCGTTCGGCGCAGCAGGCCCTCGGCGACCAGGCGCTCGAGGGCGGCCTTGGCGGTTGGGCGCGCGACGCCGAACCGTTCAGCGACAGCCTTCTCGGTCACGGTCGAACCCGGGGGCACCCGCTGCGCGATGATGCTCTCGCGGAGGGCCTCGTGGACCGCTCGCGGCAACGTCGTCACCGACAGAACATCGTCCACCACATTGCTCCTCACCAGTGACACGACGGTCGGGTCACCATCGAGCCCGATCCACTTGTCTGACAATACCTCCGCGCCACCTACCGAAACATCGCCGCAACACGCCGCGACTAGGCTCGCGTCATGGCCGACCTCTTCGACGGGTACACGGCGACAGCCGCCCGGTCGGGTTCGGCCGTCGCCTTCGACGAGATGTTCGCGCCCGACTCGAGCGTGCGACTGCCGTACCGCGAGATCCACGCGGCCCTCGCGCAGATGTCGCAGGACGAGCTGCGCGGTCGCACGGAGGCCCTCGCGTCGAGCTATCTCGCACAGGGCGTCACGTTCGATTTCGCCGGCGAAGAGCGGCCGTTCCCGCTGGATGCCGTGCCGCGCGTCATCGAGCGCGCCGAGTGGAGCCACCTCGAGGCCGGCGTCGCCCAGCGCGTGCGCGTGCTCGAGGCCTTCCTCACCGACATCTACGGCCCGCAGCGCTGCATCGCCGACGGGGTGATCCCTGCTCGCCTCATCTCGAGCTCGAGCCACTACCACCGCTCGGCCGCGGGCATCGAGAGCGCCAACGGCGTGCGCATCCAGGTGTCGGGCATCGACCTCATCCGCGACGAGCACGGCACGTGGCGCGTGCTCGAGGACAACGTGCGGGTGCCGAGCGGCGTGAGCTACGTCATCTCGAACCGCCGGGTCATGGCGCAGACGCTGCCCGAGCTCTTCGTGTCGATGCGCGTGCGCCCCGTGGGCGACTACCCGACGCGCCTGCTCGACGCGCTGCGGGCATCCGCCCCCTCGGGCGTCGACGACCCGACCGTCGTCGTGCTCACGCCGGGCGTCTACAACTCGGCCTACTTCGAGCACACCCTGCTCGCGCGGCTCATGGGCGTCGAGCTCGTCGAGGGCCGCGACCTCTACTGCTCGGGCGGGCGTGTCTTCATGCGCACGACCGCCGGCCCGCAGCGCGTCGATGTCATCTACCGCCGCGTCGACGACGAGTTCCTCGACCCGCTGACCTTCCGCGCCGACTCGATGCTCGGCACCCCCGGCCTCATGCTCGCGGCGCGCCTCGGCAACGTGACGATCACGAACGCCGTCGGCAACGGCGTCGCCGACGACAAGCTCGTCTACACCTACCTGCCTGATCTCACGCGCTACTTCCTGAACGAAGAGCCGATCATCCCCAACGTCGACACCTGGCGGCTCGAAGACCCCGACTCGCTCGTCGAGGTGCTCGACCGCCTGCACGAGCTCGTCGTCAAGCCCGTCGATGGCTCGGGCGGCAAGGGCCTCGTCGTCGGCCCGGCCGCGAGTGCCGCCGAGCTCGACGAGCTGCGGATGCGCCTGCAGGAGGACCCGCGCGGGTGGATCGCGCAACCGGTCGTGCAGCTCTCGACCATTCCCACGCTCGTCGACGACGGCATGCGCCCGCGGCACGCCGACCTGCGGCCCTTCGCCGTCAACGACGGCCGCGAGGTGTGGGTGCTGCCCGGCGGGCTGACGCGCGTGGCCCTGCCCGAGGGGCAGCTCGTCGTCAACTCGAGCCAGGGCGGCGGCTCGAAAGACACCTGGGTCGTGGGCCAGGTGCCCATGGTCGCCGACAGCCACGACGTGCAGGGCATCGTCGCCGAGCAGGCCACCGTCACCCAGTCGATCCCGATCATCACGGATGCCGCGGCGCACCTCATCGACCACAATCCGCAAGACGACCCGCGTCGGGCGCAGTCGGAGCAACAACAGCAAGCACAACAGCAGAGCAATGGCGCTCCCGCAGTCTCGAGGGGGGTCGAGTGATGCTGAGCCGGATCGCCGAGAGCCTGTTCTGGATCGGGCGCTACGTCGAGCGCAGCGATGGAACGGCGCGCATCCTCGATGTGCACCTGCAGCTGCTGCTCGAGGACCCGTGGATCGATGAAGACACGGCCTGCCGGTCGCTGCTGAGCGTCATGGGCAGCGACGTCGATCCCGATCACGCGCTCACGCGGGCCGATGTGCTCGCGATCCTCGCCGTCGACCGCTCGCATCCCGCCTCGATCGCGTACTCGCTCGGCGCCGCGCGCGAGAACGCCCGCCGCGCGCGCGAGGTCGTGAGCACCGAGTTGTGGGAGGTGCTCAACACCACCCGGGCGCGCATGCCCCGCAAGGTCGCGCCCGAGAAGGTGCACGAGT
>LNFD01000396.1 GCA_001464255.1 Actinomycetales bacterium Ga0077552
GGAGCGGCGGTGGTCGACGGCGGTGGGGTTCGTCGAGGCAGCGGTCTCTTTCGGCATTCCGCCACCCTACGACACCCCCTGGGCGAAAGTGGAATCGGTTCCATGCCGTATTCCCCGCGGATCCGGGCTTGGAGGGCGTGCGATCCGCCGGTTCTCAAGTGCTAATCTTCTCTGGTGCCAATCGCCGTTCGCGGCGTCGGCAGCGCCCCGATAGCTCAGTGGTAGAGCACTTCCATGGTAAGGAAGGGGTCGTCAGTTCAATCCTGACTCGGGGCTCCGGTTCGTCTGATGCGGCCTCGCGGTCGCACGGAGTTCCTGCCCGGCGGGGTAGCTCAGGTGGTTAGAGCACACGGCTCATAATCGTGGTGTCGCGGGTTCGAGTCCCGCCCTCGCTACCAGTTCGTCCCGCCCTCGCTGCTGTTCCTCAGTACCCCGTGCGCTCATCGATCAGGCGCTGCAGGTCGGCCTTGACGCCCGCGATCGCCTCGCGCTGCTCCTCCTCCGTGAGCAGCACGGGCTCGGCCCGGGGGATGAGCCGTGCCTGCATGACCTCGCCGATCGTGTCGTCGCGCGCCCGCAGCGCGAGGTCGCGCACGACGGCCTCGTCGGCACGGGCCGCGTCGAGCTTCTCGACGACCCCGCGCAGAGTGCGGCTGCGCGCCGAGAGCCGGGCGGCCTCCTCGCGCTTGCGCCGCACGCGCGCGAGGTCGCGCTTCGACCGCGCGCTGCGCGACTCGCGCGGGGTCGGCGCGGCCCGCACGCTGTCGTCCGACAGCCGCGCGGCCGTCGCGCGCAGCTCGGCGGCGAGCGTCTCGATCGCCTGCCGGGCGAGGGCGGCCGCCTCGGCCTCGTCCCACGCCGCGCCGTCGCGCAGGATGCGCAGGATCACGCCGTTCTTGACCGAGAGCCGCAGCGCCGAGAGGGCGACGAGGTACCCCTCCTCGATCTGGTGCGCGAGATCGCGCGGCGCCGCGGGCAGCGACCGCACGGCGATCGCGGATGCTGTGGCGGGCCAGAAGCGCATGTCGACTTTCGCGAGCTCGAGACGGGAGGCCTCCAGGGTACGGCCCGCGCCTGCGCGCACGCCGGGGAGGGGCGCGGCGGGCATCCTGAAAAAAGAGGCGCGACACGCCGAAAACACAACATGTAGGGGAATGACACGCGTGTGATTCCCGTTATATAGTGAGACCCCTAGCCGCCGGGGGCGGAGAATTCAGCAGAAGGAGGTCCATCATGGACAACGACAACGAGACCATCGGCGGCTATGCCGTGCCCGTCGACCCGATGGACATGCTGCAGTGCGAGAGCTGCCAGTAGCCCGCTGACACCACGAACCACCGAGACCCCGGAACGCCGACGACGGCGGACCGGGGTTTCGCATAACCGCCCCGGCCGGAGGAGGACATCGTGAGCATCACCGTGGATGCCCGATCCTCCGACGCGCGCGCCCGCATCGCGAGCGACGCCGAGGTGCTCGACCGCGTGCACCGCACGCTCGGCCCCGTCGACGTCGTCGGCGAGCACTGGGGCACCGAACGCCTCTCGCGCGTTCTGCACGTCGTCACGCGCGGCGGCGAGCAAGCGGTCGTCAAATGGCATCGGGATGCCCTGCCCCACCGGCGCGAGAGCGAGGCCCTGCAGCAGTACGCGGTGGCGCTCGGCGGCGATGCGCCGCGCATCGTGCTGAGCGACCCCGGCCTGCGCCTGCTGACGCTCTCGCGCCTGCTCGGAGAAGCGGCCGCGGGCACACCCCACGAGCGCGACCCCGACATCCACATGCGCGCCGGCGACCTCGTGCGGCGCCTGCACGACGCCGAGCCCGCGCGCAAGCACGACGGCTTCGGGCGCATGATCGCGGCCGAGTTCGAGCGCTGGAGCCGCGCCGCCGACGAGCTCTGGGGCGACGGTCTCGACGGCCGCGACGAGCGCGCCGAGCGCCTCGCGGCCGAGCGCCACCTCCTGCGCCAGCACGTCGCCGCCGCGCTCGACCTGGGGGAGTTCGACCACGTGCCGGCGCACCGCCGCCTGACCCCGCGGCACTGGATCATCGACCCGGGCGGGCACGTGCGGTTCATCGACTTCGCCCACCTCGAGTTCGAGCCCCGGGTGGTCGACCTGCTGTGGCTCGAGTACGGGCCGTGGCGCGACGAGCCGTGGCTGCGCGCGGCCTTCCTGCACGGCTACGGTCGTACCCCGACGGAGCGCGACGAGCTCGTGCTGCGCGCCGTCGCCGCGACGCGCGGCCTCGAGCTGCTCGTGCGCGGCGATGCGCGGGGGCACGCCGCCGAGCGCACGTTCGGCCGGTCGATGCTCGACCGCCTGCTCGGCGCGACGCTCTTCTAAGACCGGGACCGCGCATCCGCCCCGCGCCTAGACTGGGCGCGTGCCCGTGAACCCTGAGCTGACCGATCGCGCGTTCGCGCCGACCGCGCCCTACCTCGTGGGGCGCGAGAAGGTGCGCGAGTTCTCGCGCGCCGTCTTCGCGACCGCGCCCATGCACCACGACCCCGAGGCGGCCCGCGCGGCCGGCTTCAGCGACGTCGTGGCGCCCCCCACCTTCCCGATCGTCATCGCCGAGGCCACGCTGCAGCAGCTGCTCGCCGAGCCCGACGCGGGCATCGACTTCAGCCGGGTCGTGCACGGCGACCAGCGGTTCAGCTACACGCGGCCGATCGTCGCCGGCGACGAGCTCACGGCAACGCTGCGCGTGACGAGCATCAAGTCGCTCGGCGGCAACAGCATGGTCACGAGCGAGTCGGCGATGACCGACGCGAGCGGCGAGCACGTCGTCACGAGCGTCTCCACGCTCGTCATCCGAGGGGACGACTCATGAGCCTGCTCGACGGTCTCGCTGTCGGCCAGGTCGTGGCCGAGCGCTCGTTCCCGCTCACGCGCGACAGCCTCGTGCGCTACGCGGGCGCCAGCGGCGACTTCAACCCCATCCACTACCGCGACGATGTCGCCGCGGCCGTCGGCCTGCCGGGCGTGCTCGCTCACGGCATGCTCACGATGGGCTTCGCGGTGCAACCGGTCGTCGACTGGCTCGATGCCCGGGGCTGGGTGAGCGACTACCAGGTGCGCTTCACGCGCCCCGTCGTCGTCGACCCGCAGCTCGGCGCGGTCGTGACCGTCGTCGCGACCGTCGCGGCGGTCGACGAGACCGGCGCCCGCATCGACCTCACGGCGACCGTCGGCGAGCAGACGGTGCTCGGCAAGGCGCAGGTGCGCGTCACCCCGCTCGCCGGATGACCGTGCGGCTCGCCGAGCTCACGACGCTGCGGGTCGGCGGCCCCGCCGAGCGCATCGTCGAGGTCACGACGAGCGAGCAGCTCGTCGATGCCGTGCTCGAGGCCGAGGGTTCGGGCGAGCCCTGGCTCGTGCTCGGCGGCGGTTCGAACGTGCTCGTCGCCGACGAGGGCGTCGACGGCGTCGTCCTGCGCGTCACGACGCGCGGCATCGAGCGACTCCCGGATGCTCCCGGCTCGGCCCGCCCGGTGCGCCTGCGCGTGCAGGCGGGCGAGCCCTGGGATGCCCTCGTGGCGTACACCGTCGAGAACGGGTGGGGCGGCATCGAGGCGCTCAGCGGCATCCCCGGATCGACGGGCGCGGCGCCCATCCAGAACATCGGCGCCTACGGCCAGGAGATCGCCGAGAGCATCGTGAGCGTCGAGGTGCTCGACGTCGACAGCGGCGAGCGGCGCATCGTGCCCGCTCCGCAGCTCGAGCTGGGGTACCGCACGAGCGCGATCAAGCAGGGCTGGCGCGCGGTCGTGCTGAGCGTCGACTTCGCGCTCGAGCGGCTCGAGGGAGCGCTCGGCCGCCCCGTGGCGTACGCCCAGCTCGCCGACGCGCTCGGGGTCGACACCGGGCAGCGCGCCCCCCTCGTCGGCGTGCGCGCCGCCGTGCTCGCCCTGCGTGCGAGCAAGGGCATGGTGCTCGACGAGGCCGACCCGCAGTCGCGCAGTGCGGGCTCGTTCTTCACGAACCCGATCGTGAGCGCGTCCTTCGCGCTCGGCCTGCCGGCCGATGCCCCGCGCTGGCCGCTCGATCCCGAGCCGTCGGCCCTGGCCGTTCCGCTCGGGGCCGAGCCCGCCGCCCCGCCCGAGCCCGTCGACGGCCCCGTCAAGCTCAGCGCCGCGTGGCTCATCGAGCGGGCCGGCATCGCCCGCGGCTTCGCGCTGCCGGGCTCGGGCGCATCCGTCTCGACGAAGCACACCCTTGCCCTCACCAACGCGAGCGGGCGCGCGACGGCCGCAGAGGTCGCGGAGCTGGCCCGCTACATCCAGACCCGGGTCATGAGCGAGTACGGGGTCGTGCTGCACCCCGAGCCGGTGCTCGTCGGTCTCTCGCTGTAGCGACCGGCGGCGCTCACAGCAGGCCGCGCTCCATCGCCAGGGTCACGGCGCGCGTGCGGTCGTTGACCCCGAGCTTCTCGAACGCGCGCAGCAGGTGCGTCTTGACGGTGGCCTCGCCGACGAACAGCCGCTCGCCGATCGCCCGGTTCGAGAGCCCCGCGGCCACGAGCCGCAGCACCTCGGTCTCGCGGGGTGTGAGCACGGCGGGCGCGGGCTCGCGCACGCGGGCGACGAGCTGCGCGGCGATCGCGGGCGAGAGCGCCACCTCGCCCGCGGCGACCGAGCGCACGCCCGCGATGAGCTCGTCGGCCGGCGCGGCCTTGAGCAGATAGCCGCTCGCACCCGCCTCGATCGCCGAGAGGATGCTCGCATCCGACTCGTACGTCGTGAGCACGAGCACGCGCACCTCGTCGGCCTGCTGGCGGATGCGCGCCGTCGCGGCGTCGCCCGTCAGGCGCGGCATGCGAACGTCCATCACCACGAGGTGGGGGCGCAGGGCGAGAGCCAGCTCGACGGCCTGCTCGCCGTCGACGGCCTCGCCGACCACCTCGATGCCGGGCTCGGCCGAGAGCAGCGCCACGATGCCGGCGCGCACGACGGCGTGGTCGTCGGCCACGAGCACGCGGATGGCGCCGTTCATGCCCTGACCTCCGCTGTCGGAAGCTCCGCGACGAGCGTCGTGCCGGCGCCCGGTGCGCTGCGCACCGCGAGCGTGCCGTGCACGAGCGCGAGGCGATCGGTCATGCCCGTGAGCCCGAAGCCGTCGCGCGCCGAGTCGGGGTCGAACCCGATGCCGTCGTCGGCGATCGTCACGCGCACGCGCTGCGGGTCGCCCTCGGGGGCCGTGACCGCGATCGCGATGCGGGATGCCCGCGCGTGCTTGCGCGCATTGCCGAGCGCCTCCTGCACGCAGCGCAGCACCACGACCTCCGTCTCGCGGTCGAGCGCGAGCTCGGCGGCGACCTCGCACGTCACCGCGACGCCGGTCTCACGCGAGAACCGCTCGGCCAGCCGCTGCAGCGCCGGGGCCAGGCCCGTCGACTCGTCGCCGAGGGCGGCGCTCGAGGCGACGAGCGCGCGCGTCTCGGCGAGCGTCGCCCGCGCATTCTCCTCGATCAGGCGCAGGGTCTCGCTCTCGCCGAGCTCGCGTCGTGCGCGCTGCGCGAGCATCACGAGCCCCGTGAGGTCTTGCGCGATCGTGTCGTGCAGCTCGCGCGCGAGGTGCTCGCGCTCGGCGGTCGCCCCCGCCTCGCGGT
>LNFD01000397.1 GCA_001464255.1 Actinomycetales bacterium Ga0077552
GCCTCGTGGGAGCTCGCCCTCGCGGCGCGCGACGACAGCCACGGCTACTTCGGGGCGATCTCCGACGAGCACATCCTGCTCGCGCACCGCCTGCTCTCGCAGGAGGTGGGCATCTTCGTCGAGCCGGCCTCCGCCATCTCGGTCGCGGGGCTGCTCGAGCGCGCAGCGGCCGGCGTCATCCCCGCCGGATCGACCGTCGTGCTGACGGTCACCGGCCACGGTCTGAAAGACCCGCAGTGGGCCCTCAAGGGCCCCGACGGGGTCGATGTGTCGCCGACCGTTGTGCGCGTCGACACGGCCGAGGTCGCCTCGGTGCTCGGCCTGCAGAGGGTCGGCGGGTGACCGCACTCGATCCGCGCCTGGTGGGCCGCCGCGTCGCCGTCAAGGTGCCCGCGAGCACGGCCAACCTCGGCCCCGGGTTCGACACCTTGGGGCTCGCGCTCTCGGTGTACGACGAGCTCGAGGTGAGCGTGCGCGAGCAGCCCGGCGCCACGGTCGAGGTTCACGGGGTCGGCGAGGGCGAGGTGCCGTCCGACGAGTCGAACCTCGTCGTGCAGGCGATCGCGCACGTCTTCGCGCGTGTCGGCGTCGCCCTGCCGGGGCTCGACCTCGTGGCGCGCAACGGCATCCCGCAGGGCCGCGGCATGGGCTCCTCGGCCGCCGCGATCGTGGCAGGCATTATGGCGGCCCGCGGGCTGCTGGAGGGCATCGTCGAGGTGACGCCCGACGAGCTGCTCGCCGTCGCGACCGAGCTCGAGGGGCACCCCGACAACGTCGCCCCGGCGCTCTTCGGCGGTCTCACGATCGCGTGGATGACGCCCGAGGGCCCGCAGCACAAGCGGCTCACGGTGCACCGGGGCGTCTCGCTGCTCGTCGCCGTGCCCGAGTCGAGCACGATGTCGACGGCGCTCGCGCGCTCCCTGCAGCCCGAGTCGGTGCCGCACGAAGACGCCATCTTCAACGTCTCGCGCTCGGCGCTGCTCATCGCGGCGCTCATCCAGAGCCCCGAGCTGCTCTTCGCGGCGACGGAGGACAAGCTGCACCAGAACTACCGCGCCGCCGCGATGCCCGAGACGCACGCGCTCGTCACCGAGCTGCGCCAGCACGGTCTCGCGGCCGTCGTGTCGGGTGCCGGGCCGTCGGTGCTCGTGCTCTGCAGCGACCCCGCGCAGCGGCTGCGGGCGGCCGAGCTCATCGAGCAGCACGCCACCACGCCGTGGGTGCCGCACATGCTGGCCGTCGATTTCAAGGGTGCTACAGTGAACTCGCATCCGGCAGAGGCCGCGGCCTAGCCCGTTCTCAGCCCGAGCAATCACCAGCAGCCCCGCTGCTTCCACTCGCGCCACCACAGCGTTCGCGCGGTCGATACCGCTTTCCGTCGGTCTCCTCCTCGCTCCGTGCGGCGTCGCGATCATGAGGCACCGGGCATCCTCCGCGGCCGTCGCGCCCGGAGCCGAAAGGAACAATCCTGTGACTGACCCCTCTGTCCGCGCCTCGAGCGCGGATGCCCCCGCTGACCTCAGCACCCTCAAGCTCGCCGAGCTGCAGCAGCTCGCCGCCGAGCTGGGTGTGGCCGGCGTGTCGAAACTTCGCAAGGGAGAGCTTGTGGACGCCATCACCCAAAACCAGAACGCCTCTGCCGGCATCGCCGCCGACGAGTCGACCCCTGTCGACTCGGCACCCGAGGCCTCCGTCGACGCCCCCTCGATCGAGGCGCCTGCCGCCGAGACGGTCGCCGAGCCCGCTCCGGATGCCGCGGCCGAGGCCGCGCCCCGCCGCCGCGGTTCGCGCCGCGTGACGAGCGACACCCTCACCGCTCTGCCGACGACGGAGGCTGAGCCGGCCGCCGCCGAGACCGCCGCGCCCGCAGTCGACGAGGCAGAGGACGGCCAGCCCGCTGCCGACGCGACTCCGGCTGACCAGCCCGAGGGCGACGAGGCGGGCACGACCGGCGGCCGGGGTCGCAACCGCAACCGCAACCGCCGGGGCGGCGACCGCACCGAGGGCGGCCAGGCGCAGAATGGCCAGCAGCAGAACGGCCAGCAGAACGGCCGCACCGCCGACCGCACCGAGGCTCCCGCGCGCGGTGAGCGCACCGACAGCAACCGTGCCGACAACTCCCGCGGTGAGAACCCGCGCGCCGAGCAGAACCGCGGCCCGCAGAACGACCGCGCCGAGCAAGACCTCGACGGGCGCAACCGCAACCGCGGTCGCGGCCGCGACCGCAAGCGCGGCCCCGGTGGCGAGGAGATCGAGCCCGAGATCAGCGACGACGACGTGCTCATCCCCGTGGCGGGCATCCTCGACGTGCTCGACAACTACGCCTTCGTGCGCACGACCGGCTACCTGCCGGGCCCGAGCGATGTCTACGTCTCGCTCGGCCAGGTGAAGAAGTACGCGCTGCGCAAGGGCGACGCCGTCGTCGGCGCCATCCGCCAGCCGCGCGAGGGCGAGAACCAGGGCCGCCAGAAGTACAACGCGCTCGTGCGCGTCGACTCGATCAACGGCCAGTCGGTCGAGGAGGCCGCCGCGCGCGTCGAGTTCAGCAAGCTCACGCCCCTGTACCCGACCGAGCGCCTGCGCCTCGAGACCGCGCCCGGCACCCTGTCGACGCGCATCATCGACCTCGCGGCCCCCATCGGCAAGGGCCAGCGCGGCCTCATCGTCTCGCCGCCCAAGGCGGGCAAGACGCTCGTGCTGCAGGCCATCGCCGACGCGATCGCGAAGAACAACCCCGAGGTGCACCTCATGGTCGTGCTCGTCGACGAGCGCCCCGAAGAGGTCACCGACATGCAGCGCTCGGTCAAGGGCGAGGTCATCGCCTCGACCTTCGACCGCCCGGCAGAAGACCACACGACGGTCGCCGAGCTCGCCATCGAGCGCGCGAAGCGCCTCGTCGAGCTCGGGCACGACGTCGTCGTGCTGCTCGACTCGATCACCCGCCTCGGTCGCGCGTACAACGTGACGGCGCCGACGAGCGGGCGCATCCTCTCGGGCGGCGTCGACTCGGCCGCGCTCTACCCGCCGAAGCGCTTCTTCGGCGCCGCGCGCAACATCGAAGACGGCGGCTCGCTCACCATCCTCGCGACCGCGCTCGTCGAGACCGGCTCGAAGATGGACGAGGTGATCTTCGAGGAGTTCAAGGGCACCGGCAACATGGAGCTGCGGCTCTCGCGCCAGCTCGCCGACAAGCGCATCTTCCCGGCCGTCGACATCTCGGCCTCGGGCACGCGCCGCGAGGAGATGCTGCTCGG
>LNFD01000398.1 GCA_001464255.1 Actinomycetales bacterium Ga0077552
CTCGACGACACGGCGGCGCTCGACCTGGTGCGCGCCGCCCAGCGCGGCTAGACCTCGAGCTCGGCCATCGCCGGGAAGGGGTTGCCGAAGCGGTGCGCCGTGATCGACACGGCCTGCTCGCGCAAGAACGGCAGCAGCTCGACGCGACCCGCGGCCGTCACTGCGCCCGACCAGATCGCGACATCCGGGTCGCCGTCGAGCACGACGTGCAGCTCGCGCGCGATCTCGGCGCCGTTCGGCGCGATGAGGCGGATGCGGGCGGGGCGGGCATCGCGCATCCGCTCGCGGAATCGCGCATCGGTCTCGATCGCGATCGAGGCCGCGCGCAGCGCCGAGACGCCGGTGTCGAGCAGCGCGAGCAGGCTCGCGGGCAGCGGTGCCGCGCTCGAGATATCGACGCGCGAGCCCGCGCGCGCGGCCGCGAGCAGCACGCGCACGAGGTCGGCCATCGCCGCGCCCTCGGCAGCACGCACCGTGACGGGCGTGCGGCGGTAGCGGAGGAGGTTGCGCTCGACGACCTCGCCGGCCGCGGCACCGAGCAGGCTGTCGTCGCGGGCGACACCGAACTCGTCCTCCCACGCGCGCTGGTCGCTTAACGCGCCCGCGCGGGCGGCGTCGAAGCCGATGAAGTCGAGGCCGGGCTGGCTCGCCTCGAGCACCTCGCGCACCCCCTCGTCGAGGCCGCGCAGGCTCAGGTTCTCTTTCGGGCTGCGCGGCACGGGGGCGAACGACCCGAAGCCCATGACGTACGAGGGCCCGCCGGCCTTCGTCGAGCCGCCGACGCTCGAGCGCTTCCAGCCGCCGAACGGCTGGCGTCGCACGATCGCGCCCGTGATGCCGCGGTTGACATAGAGGTTGCCCGCCTCGACGTGGTCGAGCCAGTACGCGACCTCGTCGGCATCGAGCGAGTGCAGCCCCGCCGTGAGCCCGAAGGCCGTGGCGTTCTGCAGGTCGAGCGCCTCGTCGAGGTCGCGCGCGCGCATGAGGCCGAGCACGGGGCCGAAGTACTCGGTCGTGTGGAAGGCGCTGCCCGCCGCGACGCCGCGACGCACGCCGGGTGACCACAGCGAGCCCGAGGCGTCGAGGGCGCGCGGCTCGACGAGCCACTCCTCGCCCTCGTCGAGCGCCGTGAGCGCGCTCAGCAGCTTGCCCGCCGCGCGCTCGACGAGCGGCCCGACGACGGTGGTCGCCTCGAGGGCGGGGCCGACGCGCAGCGTGCGCACGGCATCCACGAGCTGGCGCTCGAAGCGCGCCGACGACGCGACCGAGCCGACGAGGATCGCGAGCGAGGCGGCCGAGCACTTCTGCCCCGCGTGGCCGAACGCCGACTTCACGAGGTCGGCGACGGCGAGGTCGATGTCGGCCGAAGGCGTGATGACGATGGCGTTCTTGCCGCTCGTCTCGGCGAGGATCGGCAGCTCGGGCCGCCACGAGCGGAACAGCGCCGCGGTCTCCCACGCCCCCGTCAGCACGAGCCGGTCGACCGCCGGGTGCGCGATGAGCGCGCGCCCGACCTCGTTCTCGGGCACGTCGACGAACCGCAGCACCTCGCGCGGCACCCCGGAATCCCACAGCGCCTCGACCATGACGGCGGCACTGCGCGTCACCTGCGGCGCGGGCTTGATGATGACGGCGCTGCCCGCGGCGAGCGCCGCGAGCACGCCGCCGGCGGGGATCGCGACGGGGAAGTTCCACGGCGGCGCGACGACCGTCAGGCGCACGGGCGCGAACGTCGCGTCGTCGATGCGCGCGAGGTCGCGCGCGCTCTCGGCGTAGTAGTGCGCGAAGTCGATGGCCTCGCTCACCTCGGGGTCGCCCTCGGCGAGGGTCTTGCCGGCCTCGGCCGCCATGACCTCGAGCAGCTCGGCGCGGCGGGCGGCGAGCATCCGACCGGCCGCGTGCAGGATGCCCGCACGATCGTCGACCGACCGCCCGGCCCACTCGGCTCCGGCCAGGCGGGTCTCGGCGACGATGCGCTCGATCGCGGCGACCGTGGCGACTCCGCTCACGTCGACGAGCGCCTGCCCACGCGTGCTCGTGCGGGCGCGCTGCAGGATGGCCCGGCCCCACTCGCGGTTGCCCGGCAGCGCCGGATCGGTGTCGGCGGCGTTGGCGAAGCCGCGGCGCACGCCGCCCGGCTCGGGCAGGGCGTTGCTCGCAGCCGGCTGCTCGGTGAGGCGGTTCTGCACGCGGTGCGGCGCGGGCGCCGCGGGCTCGGCCTGGAAGGCCGCGAGGGAGGCACGGAAGCGCTGCTCCTCCCGCTCGAAGATCGCCGCATCGCGCGTGAGCTCGAACACCCCGGAGAGGAAGTTCTCGGTGCTCGCGTTCTCCTCCAGCCGGCGGATGAGGTAGCTGATGGCCGACTCGAAGTCGCGCGGGTGCACGACGGGCGTGTACAGCAGCAGGTGCCCGACGGTGCGTCGCACGGCGTCGGCCTGGTCGGGGGCCATGCCGAGCAGCATCTCGACCTCGACGCTCTGCGAGACCCCCCGCGCCTCGGCGAGCAGCCACGCCCACGCGATGTCGAAGAGGTTGTGGCCGGCGAGGCCGATGCGCACAGCATCCACCCGATCGGGGCGCAGCGCCGCCTCGAGCACGCGCTTGTAGTTGGCGTCGCTCGCCTGCTTGCTCGGCAGCACGGCGACGGGCCACTCGTGCAGCGCCGCATCGACGCGCTCCATGGCGAGGTTGGCACCCTTGACGACGCGCACCTTGATGCCGGCGCCGCCCGCGGCCCGGCGCGCCTGCGCCCAGGCCGTGAGCCGGTCGAGCGCGGGCAGCGCCTCGGGCAGGTAGGCCTGCAGCACGATGCCGGCCTCGTAGTGCTTGAGCGACGGCCGATCGAGCAGCCGCTGGAACACCTCGATCGTGAGGTCGAGGTCGCGGAACTCCTCCATGTCGAGGTTGAGGAACGTCGGTGCGACGCCGAGCGCGGCCGTCTCGTAGAGGGGGGCGAGCCGCTCGACCACGCGCTCGACCGTCTCGTCGAAAGCCCACATGCTCAACTGGCTGACGACGGCCGAGACCTTGACCGAAACGTAGTCGACATCGGGCCGCTTGACGAGCTCGGTGATGCCCGCAAGGCGCCGGTCGGCCTCGCCATCACCGAGCACGGCCTCGCCGAGCAGGTTGATGTTGAGCCGATCGCCCTCGCCCTGCAGGCGGTCGAGCGTGCGCCCGAGGCGGGTCGGGGTCGCGTCGACGACGAGGTGCCCGACCATGCCGCGCAGCACGCGCCGCGCGATGGGCACGATGGGCCACGGCAGCAGCCGCGCGAGCGGGCCGCCGATCGCGATGAGCACGCGCAGCGGCCAGGGCAGGAAGCTCGGGATGCGCCGCGCGAGCTGCTCGAGGTTGCGTGCCGCGACGCCGAGGTCGTCGGGCCGTGCCACGCGGTCGACGAACCCGATCGCGAACTCGAGCCCCACCTCGTCCTGCAGCAGCCCCGCCAGGCGGGCCGCGCCGGCATCGGTCTGAGCACCCTCGGTCTGCCGCAGCCACTGCCGCACGAGCCCGACGGCGGCATCGGCATCGGGCTGCTCGAGAGTCGTCACGCCCCCATCCTCTCGCGCGCGGGCACCTCGCGCCCAGTTCTGCCCGGATACGCTGGCGCCATGAGGGAGCACCGCGACGTCGTCATCATCGGCGGGGGCCACAACGGCCTCACTGCCGCCGCCTACCTGGCCCAGGCCGGCCTCGACGTGCAGGTGCTCGAGCGCCTCGACGTGCTCGGCGGCGCCGCGATCTCGGCCGAGGCCTTCGCAGGGGTGGATGCCCGGCTCAGCCGCTACTCGTACCTCGTCAGCCTGCTGCCCCAGCGCATCATCGACGACCTCGGGCTGCGCATCGAACTCGCGCCGCGCCGCTACAGCTCGTACACCCCGGTGCCGGGGTCGAACACCGGCCTGCTGGTCGACAACCATGACCCGATGGCGACCGCCGAGAGCTTCGCCGCCCTCGGCGCCGAGGACGACGCCGTAGCGTGGGCGCAGTTCTACGAGGGCACACAGCGGCTCGCGCGCACGCTCTTCCCGACCGTCACCGACCCGCTCCTGACGCGCGCGGAGGCGCGAGCGGCGGTGGGTGACGACGCGCTGTGGGATGCCCTCATCGAGCAGCCCGTCGGCCGCACGATCGCCGACACCTTCACGAACGACCTCGTGCGCGGCGTCGTCTACACCGACGCGCTCATCGGCACCTTCGCGCCGAACGACGACGAGACGCTGCTCGCCAACCGCTGCTTCCTGTACCACGTCATCGGCGGCGGCACGGGCGACTGGAACGTTCCGGTCGGGGGCATGGGCGCCGTGTCGGGCGAGCTCGAGCGGGCCGCGCGGCTCGCGGGCGCGACCCTCACGACGGGCGCGGAGGTCGTCGCGCTGACGGCCGACAAGACCGTCCGCTGGGTCGACACCGCGGGCGCCGAGCACGAGACGAGCGCCGAGCACGTGCTCGTCAACTGCTCGCCGCACGAGCTCGCGCGGGTGCTCGCGGCGGGCGACGAGAGCGCGGCATCCGGCGACAGCGGCATGGCCGCTCCGCCCGCCGAGGGCGCCCAGGTGAAGGTCAATCTGCTGCTGCGCCGCCTGCCGCGCCTGCGCGACGAGAGTGTCGACCCGGCCGCGGCCTTCGGCGGCACCTTCCACATCAACGAGACCTTCAGCCAGCTGCAGCGCGCGTACGACGAGGCCGCGAGCGGGCAGGTGCCGAGCGTCATCCCGGCCGAGATCTACTGCCACTCGCTCACCGACCCGAGCATCCTCGGCCCCGAGCTGCGCGCCTCGGGCGCCCAGACGCTCACGGTCTTCGCCCTGCACGTGCCCGACCGGCTCGTCACCGAGGCGACGAACGACTCCCGGCGCGCGACCCTGCAGCGCGCCGTGCTCGACTCGCTGAACTCGGTGCTCGCCGAGCCCATCGAGAGCCTGCTGCTGACCGACGCGAACGGCGACCCGTGCGTCGAGACGAAGACGACGCGCGACCTCGAGCACGTGCTGCGGCTGCCGGGCGGCAGCATCTTCCACGGCGACCTGTCGTGGCCGTGGGCCGAGGATGACGAGCCGCTCGACACCCCCGCGCGCCGCTGGGGCGTCGACACCGGGATGCCCGGCGTGCTGCTGTGCGGATCCGGCGCGCGCCGCGGCGGAGCGGTCAGCGGCATCGCGGGCCACAACGCTGCGATGGCGGTGCTCGAGAGCCGCTGAGGGGACGAGGCGCCGCTCGACCACCACCCGGCTAACGCCCGCGCGGTGATCGCTGGCCGGCTCGGTGCGCTGATCGGCGTGTGCGCCGAAGACAGCTTCGTCGCGGTCGAGTTCGACAACCTCGACGGCTACACACACTCTTCAGGCGTGCTCACCGCAGACGGCGTCCTCGCGGTCACTACATTGCTGGGGGACCGAGCTCACGACGTCGGCCTTGCCCCGGCCCATCGCGCATGCGATGGTCGAGCATCGGGACGGTTTGTCACAGTCGTCATCCGCCTGTTTGGTGGGCACCAGCCCTGACCCCG
>LNFD01000399.1 GCA_001464255.1 Actinomycetales bacterium Ga0077552
CGGTGGTAGCGGTGCACCGCGATGTAGCTGCTCGCGCGGCCGTGCGCGGTCGAGAGCCACACGTCGTCGGCGGCCGTCGCCCGCACCTCGATGGGGAACGAGATGCGCCAGCCGTTCGTCTCGATGACCCGGTCGAGCTCGCGCATGGCGAAGGGCACGGCGTCGAGCGGCACCGCGTACTCCATCTCGCGGAACCGCACGCGCCGCTCGCTCGCGAACACACGGTGCGAGTAGTCGGCGGCCTGCCGGGTGAAGGCGACCCCGCTCGCGAGCCGGTTGAACGCGGGCACCGTGCCGGGCGCGATCGAGCCGATGCGGCACAGCACCTCGTAGAGGCCGTTGCCCAGCAGCTCGTCGTCGACCCAGCGCTTCACGGGTCCGACGGGCGTGCGGGGGGCGTCGGCCGGCAGGCGCGTGTTGCTGCGCGTGAGCGCGAGGCGCGTGTGCGGGAACCAGTAGAACTCGACGTGGTCGGCCTGCGCCGAGCGGTTCGGCCAGTCGTCGAGCACGGCATCGATGGGCTCCGGATGCTCGTCCGCCGCGAGCACGAACGACGGCACGGTCTGCACCGTGAGGTCGACGAGCACCCCGAGGGCGCCGAGCCCGAGGCGCGCGGCGGGCCAGAGCTCGGCGTTCTCGGTGTTGCTGACCGGCAGCAGTCGACCGTCGGCGGTCGCGAGCGTCACCCTCCGAAGTTGGGTGGCCAGGCCGCCGAAGGCGCGGCCCGTGCCGTGGGTGCCCGTGCTGACGGCGCCCGAGATCGACTGCACGTCGATGTCGCCGAGGTTCTCGAAGGCGAGACCGTGCGCATGCAGGAGGGCCGAGACGTCGCGCAGCTTCGTGCCGGCGGCGAGCGTGACGAGGCCGGTGCTCGCGTCGACCGCGGTGATGCCGGCGAGGTCGGTCAGGTCGAGCTGCACGCCCGGCGCGACGGCGATGCCGGTGAACGAGTGGCCCGACCCGATCGCCTTGACGGGCAGCCCGTCGGTGCGAGCACGAGCGATCGCGTCGACGACCTCGTCGCCGCTCGCGGGCCGCTCGACGCGCGCGGGCGTGACCTGCTCGGTGCGGGCCCAGTTGCGCCACGGCCGAGTCGCGGCGGTCGTCGCCACGGTCTGCGTCACAGAAACACCTTCCCCTCGCCGCGATAGGTCGGCAGCTCGCCCGTCACCCGGTCGCCGTCGACCACGGCGTAGGCATCGAGGTGCTCGGCGAGCTCTCCGGCCTTCGTGTGGCGCAGCCAGACCCGGTCACCGACGCTCAGCGTGCGGGCGGCCGGCCCGCGCAGAGGAGTCTGCACCTCGCCGGCGCCCTCGGTGCCGAGCATCCGGAGGCCCTCGGGCCAGACCACCTGCGGCAGGCGGTCGGCGCCCGCGGGGCCGCTCGCGATCCAGCCGCCGCCCAGGAGGGTGGCGATGTCGTCGCTCGGGCGCCGCACGACGGGCAGGGCGAACGCGGCGGCGGGGGCGGGTGTGAAGCCGCGGTAGGTGTCGAAGAGGTGCGGACCCATGAGTCCGCTGCCGGCGGCGAGCTCGGTGACGCTGGGGTCGGCGGCGGTCGACTCGAGAGACCCGGTGCCGCCGCCGTTGACGAACTGCAGCGGGGTGCCGGCGGCCTCGGCGATCGAACGCACGGCGGCCACGGCGCGGCCACGGCGGTCGGCGAGCTCGACCCGCGACCGACGCTGGATGCCGCGCACGAGCGCGCCGCGCACCGGCCGCCCCGGAGGCGCGTCGCCGAGACCCGCGATCTGCGCCTCGTAGGCCATGATGCCGACGAGCGTGAAGCCGGGGCGTTCGACGACCGCGCGGGCGAGGGCCGCGAGCTGCTCGGGCTCGTGCAGCGGGCTGCGCCGCACCCCGAGGTGGCCGAGCGGACCCCGCCAGCTCGCATCGAGTTCGAGGGCGATGCGGATGCTCGGCCTCGCTTTCGGCGCGACGACCGCGTCGATCAGATCGAGGTGAGCGACGTCGTCGACCATGAGCGTCACGCGCGCGGCCAGCTGCTCGTCGGCCGCGAGCCGCGCGAGGGCCGCGCGATCGGTCGTGGGGTAGCCCACGACGACATCGTCGATGCCGCTGCCGCTGCCGCCCGCTGCACCGGTCGCCGCGCCAGCGACGCCGTCGCGGGTGCGCGGGCTCGCGAGCCACAGCGCCTCGGGCAGCGTGTAGGCGAGAACTCCCGCGAAGCCGGGGTGCGCGAGCACGGCCTCGAGCACGCCGCGCACGCGGATCGACTTGCTCGCCACCCTGATGGGCACTCCCCCGGCACGACGCACGAGATCGGCGGCGTTGTAGGCGAGGGCCCCGCGATCGATGACCCCGAGCGGCGGGTCGAGGTGCGCCGTCGCGGCGGTGAGGCGCGGCCAGAACTCGCCCGGATTCACGCCCGGCCGCTCGCCCGGCACTTCTTCGCGCAGGCGCAGCAGCTCGGCGGTCACGGCGCCAGTCTAGAGAGCGGCGGACTCGACCGGCACGGCGCTGACCGTGCGGTCGATCGTGCACTGGCCGAGCACGCGCGTGCCGACGTAGATGACCGCGGTCTGCCCCGGTGCGACGCCGAGGAGCGGCTCGCTGATCTCGACGACGAGCTCGCCGCCGGCCACGCGCGCGACGGCGGGCACCGGGTCGGCGTGAGCGCGCACCTGCACGTGGCAGTCGAACGGGAGGAGGGCATCCGGAGCATCGGGGCCAGCGGCGGCGCCCACCGCAGGGTCGGCGCGCGTGATGCCGCTCGCGACCGGGTCGAGGCCGGCCCAGGTGAACCGGCGCCCGGCGAGCTCGCGGATCGCGAGCGCCTCGCGCGGGCCGACGACGACCTCGTTGGTACGCGGGCGCACCTCGAGCACGAAGCGCGGGCGGCCGTCGGGGGCGGGCACGCCGAGGTTGAGCCCGCGACGCTGGCCGACCGTGAAGCTCGTCGCCCCGTCGTGCGCCCCGACGACCGCACCCGAGCGGTCGACGATCGCACCCTCGGCGGGCTCGATGCGGTCGGCGAGCCAGCCGCGCGTGTCGCCGTCGGGGATGAAGCAGATGTCGTGGCTGTCGGGCTTCTGCGCGACCGTGAGCCCGCGCGCGGCGGCCTCGGCGCGCACGACGGCCTTCGACGGCGTCGTGCCGAGCGGGAACATCGCGTGCGCGAGCTGCTCGGTCGTGAGCACGCCGAGCACGTACGACTGGTCCTTCGCCTCGTCGGAGGCCCGGTGCAGCTCGCGGTTTCCGGCAGCGTCGGTGACGATGTGCGCGTAGTGGCCGGTCGCGACGGCGTCGAAGCCGAGGGCGAGGGCCTTCTCGAGCACGGCCGCGAACTTGATGCGCTCGTTGCAGCGCATGCACGGATTGGGCGTGCGGCCAGCGGCGTACTCGGCGATGAAGTCGTCGACGACATCGGCGCGGAAACGCTCGCTGAAGTCCCACACGTAGAACGGGATGCCCAGCAGCTCGGCCGCGCGACGTGCATCGAGGCTGTCCTCGATCGTGCAGCAGCCGCGGCTGCCCGTGCGCAGCGTTCCCGGCATGCGGCTGAGCGCGAGATGCACACCGACGACGTCGTGACCGGCATCCACGGCCCGCGCCGCAGCCACGGCACTGTCGACGCCGCCGCTCATCGCTGCCAGAACCCTCATGCCTCCAGGGTACGCGCGCGCCGCAGGGTGGATGCTCAGCGCAGGGTGGGCGACGCCGTGCTCAGCGGCCGAGGCGCGGCTGCTGCGCCGCGAGCCCCGCCGCCTGCGCCCGCTCGACCGCCTCGGGCAGCGCGCCCAGCAGCGCGTCGACCTCGTCGACCGTGGTCGCCGGGCCGAGGGTGACGCGCAGGGCGCCGCGAGCATCCGCCTCGGTGAGGCCCATGGCGAGCAGCACGTGGCTGGGCTCGGGCACCCCGGCCTGGCAGGCCGACCCGGTCGAGACGGCGATGCCCCGGCTGTCGAGCAGCATGAGCAGCGAGTCGCCCTCGGCGCCGGGGACGGTGAAGTGCAGGGTGCCGGGCAGGGCGAGCGTGTCGAGCTCGGCGGCCCGCACGGGGTCGGGCTCGGTGGCCGCAGAACCGGCCGCCCCCCGCAGCACGGCCTGCGGCACCGTGCTCCGGATGCCCGCCGCGAGCCGCGCCCGCAGCGCACGCTTGTGCGCGGCCCGCTCGGCGAGCTTGGCGTGCGCGAGCTCGGCCGCGACGGCGAAAGCCGTGGCGCCCGCGGCGTCCATGGTGCCCGAGCGCCCCCGCTGCTGCCCGCCGCCGTGCTGCAGCGGCACGACCTCGGCGCCTCGGCGCAGCACGAGCGCCCCGACCCCGACCGGGCCGCCGATCTTGTGCGCCGAGATCGAGAGCGCCGAGACCCCCGGCGGCAGGGGGGCGAGCGGAACCTGCCCAAAGGCCGCGATCGCGTCGACGTGCACGGGCACCCCGACGGCGGCGGCGAGCGCCGCGGCCTCGGCGACGGGCTGCAGGGTTCCGACCTCGTTGTTGGCGTGCAGCATCGTCAGCAGCGCGACGTCGGTGCCGTCGCCGAGCGCCGTCGCGAGGCCGTCGAGCCGCAGCCGGCCGAGCTCGTCGACCTCGAGCCACGCGAGCTCGGCGCCCTCGTGGGTGGCGAGCCACTCGACGGTGTCGAGCGCGGCGTGGTGCTCGGTGCGCGGCACGAGGATGCGTCGTCCTGACGCTCCCGCATTGAGCGCCCAGAACATCCCCTTGATGGCGAGGTTGACGGCCTCGGTGCCGCCCCCCGTGAACGTGAGCTCGATCGCGTCGACGCCGAGCGTGGCGGCGATGCGGGCCCGCGCATCGTCGAGCACCGCGCGAGCGTGCTGGCCCGCCCCGTGGATCGACGAGGGGTTGCCGACGAGCTGCAGCGCCTCGAGGTAGGCCTCGCGCACGGCGGCCGGCATGGGCGAGGTGGCGGCGTGGTCGAGGTAGATCACGCGGGCCTCCTCTCGGCGCACGGTCGATGCGACGGCCATGAACGGCGCTCGTCTCGCGTTGACCTAGCCTAAGACGCATGGCCTCGAACGACCCCCTCGGGAACCTCGGCGTGCGGCAGACCGCCCGCGGCGGCGAGCTGCGGGTGTTCAGCGCACATGCGACTGCCGTCGAACTGTGCATCTTCGCACCCGACGACCCGACCTGGATCGCCGAGACCCACGCCCTGCACCGCATGAAGTCGGGTATCTGGCACATCACGACCCGCGCGCTCGCGCCGGGGGTGCGCTACGGCCTGCGCGTCGACGGCCCCACGGGCCCGACGCACGCCTTCGACCCCGAGCGCGTGCTGCTCGACCCCTACGCGCGCGGGCTCGCCCGCACACCCGACGGCGACTGGCGCGGCTACGTGCAAGACGACGCCTTCGACTGGGCGGGCGTGCAGAAGCCGCGCATCCCCCTCGACCACACGGTGCTCTACGAAGCGCACGCCAAGGGCCTCACGAAGCTCGCGCCCGAGCTGCCCGACGAGCTGCGCGGCACCTACGCGGGCCTCGCCCACCCCGCGACGATCGCCTACCTGAAAGACCTCGGCGTCACGACGGTCGAGCTGCTGCCGATGCACCAGTTCGTGAGCGAGCAGCGGCTGCAGGGGCAGGGCCTCGTCAACTACTGGGGCTACAACACCCTCAACTTCTTCACCCCGCACGCCGCCTACGCCACGCGCCAGGCGCAGTTCGGCGGCACCGGTGCCGTGCTGCGCGAGGTCAAGGGGATGGTCAAGCTGCTGCACGAGGCCGGCCTCGAGGTCGTGCTCGACGTCGTCTACAACCACACCTCCGAGGAGGGGCCCGAGGGGCCGACGACGAGCTTCCGCGGCATCGACGCCGCGACCTACTACCGGCAGACGCCCGACGGCGCCTATATCGACACCACGGGCTGCGGCAACACCATCGACTTCTCGCAGCCCGTCGCGCAGCGCCTCGTGCTCGACTCGCTGCGCTACTGGGCCAACGAGGTGCAGATCGACGGCTTCCGCTTCGACCTCATGGCCACGCTCGGGCGCGATGCGGGCGCCGAGTTCGACCCCGAGCATCCCCTGCCGCGCGCGATCCTCGACGACCCCGAGCTGCAGGGCGTGAAGATGATCGCCGAGCCGTGGGACGTCGGCACGGGTGGCTGGCAGGTCGGGAAGTTCCCGCACGGCTACCACGAGTGGAACGACGGGTTCCGCGACCGCGCCCGCGCCTTCTGGTTGACGGATGCCGGAACGGCCCGCGCGCACGGCACGGCTCCCGAGGGCATCGGCTCGCTCGCGCGGCGCATCACGGGCAGCGCCCACGTCTTCGCCGAGGCGCGCGGCCCGCTCGCGAGCGTCAACTTCATCACCGCGCACGACGGCTTCACGCTCGCCGACCTCACGGCGTACAACACGAAGCACAACATCGGCAACGGCGAGAACAACCGCGACGGCACCGACAACAACCGCTCCTTCAACTTCGGAGTGGAAGGGCTCACCGACGATGCCGTCATCACGACGGCCCGGCGCAAGGCCATGCGCAACCTCATGGCGACGCTGCTGCTGAGCGCGGGCATCCCGATGATCACGGCGGGCGACGAGGTCGGCCGCAGCCAGCGCGGCAACAACAACGCCTACTGCCACGACAGCGAGCTGGCTGGCAGGAGGACCTGTACCGCGTCGTGCGCCGCCTGCTGCAGCTGCGGCGCGAGAACCCCGCGCTGCGGCCCGTGCGCTACGGGCGCTGGGGCGAGACCGTGCCCAACGCGACGCAGATGGACTGGTTCAACAAAGACGGCCTCGCCATGACGATGACCGACTGGGATTCGCCGGCCGAGCGCACGCTGCAGTACCTCGCGGCCTCGACGCCCGAGTTCGAGGAGTTCAACCGCATCCTGCTCATCGTGCACGGCATCGAGGAGTCGGTCGAGGTCACGCTGCCCGCCCACGAGGGAGTCGACGGCTACACCCTGCTGTGGGACAGCTCGCACGACGACATCGGCGACCTCGTGAGCGAGCACGCCCCGGGCGAGACGCTCGTCGTGGGCCCCGCGTCGATGCTGCTGTTCCGCGCGCATGGCTAGAGCCGGCTCCTCGGCCCCGGGCACGCCCGCGACGGTCGCGCTCACCGCCGCCGGCATCGCGTTCACGGCCCACACCTACGCGCACGATCCCGCGACGACGAACTACGGCCTCGAGGCCGCGACGGCGCTCGCGCTCGACCCCGACCGCGTGTTCAAGACGCTGCTCGCCGACGCGGAGGGCCGGCTGGTCGTCGGCATCGTTCCGGTGACGGGGATGCTCGATCTCAAGTCGCTCGCCGCCGCCGTCGGCGCCAAACGGGCCGTCATGGCCGACCCCGC
>LNFD01000400.1 GCA_001464255.1 Actinomycetales bacterium Ga0077552
CAGAAGACCGCGCTGCCGACCGTGCTCGACGAGACCGCCGAGCTGTGGGAGACGATCTACGTCTCGGGCGGCCGTCGCGGCTTCGACATCGAGCTCGCGCCCGACGACCTGCTGCGCGTCACGGGCGGCCAGCTGGCGGATATCGCACGCTGACCGCCCGCGGCGGCACAGGGTGGATCAGTGCGCGACGGCGACGAGGCCGAGCTCGGCGGGGTTCGCGAGCAGCGCGTGCTTCGGGGTGACCCGCACGTTGTAGCCGAACGAGCCGGAGCGGCCGAGCGGCACGGTGCCGACGAACGTCGCGGGCTGGCCCAGCTCGTGCTCGGCCAGCTCGAGCGGCTGGCGCCGGACATCCACGAGATCGTCGCCGTTGCGGGCGCGCCCGAAGGCGACCTCGACGAGCACGTCGTCGGGTGAGAGCCCGGCGAGCTGCACGTGCGCGCGCACCTTGAGCTCGTCGCCCACCTGCGGCGACTGCACGCCGCCCGACTCGACGTGCGTCACGGCCACGTGCGGCCACTCCTGGGCGACGCGCGCCTTCCACGCGGCGAGCTCGCGCGCGGGCCGGTTGCCGTCGGCCGTGATCGCGCGCTCGGCGTGCGCGGCGGGCACGTAGAGCCGCTCGACGTACTCGCGCACCATGCGGTCGGCCGAGAGCTCGGGCGAGAGCGTCGCGAGCGTGTGCCGGATGCTCTGCAGCCAGCGGCGCGGCAGCCCCTCGGCGTCGCGGTCGTAGTAGCGCGGTGCGATCTGGTGCTCGATGAGGTCGTACATGGCCTCGGCCTCGAGCTTGTCGCGCTCGGCACCGTCGCCCGCGGCATCGGCGGTGGGGATGGCCCAGCCGTTCTCGGCGTCGTAGTACTCGTTCCACCAGCCGTCGAGGATCGACAGGTTGAGCGAGCCGTTGAGGGCCGCCTTCATTCCGGATGTTCCGCACGCCTCGAGCGGACGCAGCGGGTTGTTCAGCCAGATGTCGGTGCCCGGGTAGAGCAGGCGGGCCATGCCGATGTCGTAGTTGGGCAGGAAGACGATGCGGCGACGCAGCTCGGGCTCGGCCGCGAACTGCACGAGCTTCTGGATGAGGGCCTTGCCGCTGTCGTCGGCAGGGTGCGACTTGCCCGCGATGACGAGCTGAACGGGCCGCTCAGGGTGCGTGAGCAGGGCGCGCAGGCGCTCGGGGTCGTGCAGCATGAGCGTGAGGCGCTTGTAGGTCGGCACGCGGCGCGCGAAGCCGATCGTCAGCACGTCGGGGTCGAGGATCTCGCCCATCCAGCTCGGGGCGGCCACGCCGGGGTTCTGCTCGGCCCACGCGGCCGTCACGCGCTCGCGCGCGTCGGTCACGAGCTGCTGGCGCATCGCGCGGCGCACCGACCACAGGTCGGCGTCGCTCACAGCCTCGGAGTTCCAGTCGCACGCCGAGGTCTCGTAGGTGCCGAGCTTTTCCTTGGCGAGCGCGACCATGAGCGGGTCGGTCCAGGTGGGGGCGTGCACGCCGTTCGTGACCGAGGTGATCGGCACGTCGTCCTGGTCGAAGCCCTGCCAGAGCGCCCCGAACATGCCGCGCGACACATCGCCGTGCAGCTTGCTCACGCCGTTGGCCCGCTGCGCGAGGCGAAGGCCCATGACGGCCATGTTGAAGACGGCGGGGTCGCCGCCCTCGTAGTCCTCGGTGCCGAGCGCGAGCACGTCGGGCGCCGTGACGCCGGGCAGCAGGTCGGTCGAGAAGTAGCGCTCGATGAGCTCGCCGTCGAAGCGGTCGATGCCCGCGGGCACGGGCGTGTGGGTCGTGAAGAGCGTGCCCGCACGCACGACCTGCAGCGCCTCGGCGAAGCTCAGGCCCTCGGCGATGAGGTCGCTGATGCGCTCGAGGCCGAGGAAGCCGGCGTGGCCCTCGTTGGTGTGGAACACCTCGGGCGCCGGGGTGCCCGTGACATCGAGGTAGCGCTTGATCGCGCGCACGCCGCCGATGCCGAGCAGCAGCTCCTGCAGCAGGCGGTGCTCGCCGCCGCCGCCGTACAGGCGGTCGGTGACGCCCCGCAGCTCGTCGCTGTTGTCGTGGATGTCGGTGTCGAGCAGCAGCAGCACGACCCGGCCGACATCCATGCGCCAGACCCGCGCGTGCAGGGCCTCGCCACCGGGCAGGCTCAGGGTGATGCGCACCGAGCTGCCGTCGTGCTCGCGCAGCATCTGCATCGGCAGGCCGTCGGGGTCGATGAGCGGGTAGCTCTCCTTCTGCCAGCCGTCGCGGTCGATCGCCTGGCGGAAGTAGCCCGCGCGGTAGAACAGGCCGACGCCGATGAGCGGCAGCCCGAGGTCGCTCGCGCTCTTCAGGTGGTCGCCGGCGAGGATGCCGAGGCCGCCCGAATACTGCGGGATCGCCGAGGCGATGCCGAACTCGGGCGAGAAGTAGGCGATGCGCTGCGGGACATCGGGCAGCGACTGGTACCAGCGCGGCTGCTCGAGGTAGGCCGTGAGATCGGCGCGCAGCGCCTCGGCGTCGGCCATGAAGGCGGCGTCGTGCGCGAGCTCGTCGAGGCGGGCCGGG
>LNFD01000401.1 GCA_001464255.1 Actinomycetales bacterium Ga0077552
AAGGAGGAGTCTGGAAACACCCCCGTGGTCTCCACCTCCACAGACATGAATGGTATCGAAGGATTCTATGATCTCTCGGAATGGACTTCACATCAGAACGTCATCACCGTCGCTTCCAACGGAACTCCACTGACGTCTTTCTATCACCCATACTCGGTGGTGGTTAAGGACGATCTGTTTGTTTGCAGACTGCCTGAGAGCATGCAACCGACTACCGCGCTTTACTTAATTGCCGCGATGAATCGACTAACATGGCGATTCTCGTATTATCGCAAGGCTTATCTGAACAAGCTCGACAAGATATCAGTGCCCGTCCCGGTCAATGATTCGGGAAAAATCGACGAAGAATGGATTCAGTCTCTTGTCGAGTCCTGCGACGGTTGGGCTCAACTCAGCGCGGCGTTACCGACTTGGCAGCCGCGTCAGTGATGCCACTTGACGCAAAGAGCGAGCTAAACGTGCGTGGCGCCGAAGTATGGCCGAAGCGTTGCGGGGGCGTCGAGGCAAATCAGAGGCCGGATCGTCAGTCGCGCGGCACGCGCACGACGAGCGACGCTGGTGCGACGCGCACCTCCAGCCGCGTCACGAGGCCCATCTCCTCACCGTCGATCTCGAACTCCTCCGGGCGTTCGAAGGCCAGGGTCATGCGGCGGCCCTGGAAGTAGCGCAGGGCGCGCACGCTCTTGTCGGCGGCGAGGATGCGCCGGCCGACCTTCGTCTTCTGCAACACGCCGTTCTCCCAGACGACCGCGTAGCTGACGCGCATCCAGCCCCACAGATTGCGCGGGCGCATGGCGACGACGTCGAGCAGGCCGTCGTCGATCTGCGCGTCGGGCAAGATGAGCACGCCGCCCGGCAGCGAACCGCAGTTGCCGATGAGCAGGGTGTGGATGGTCGTCGAGCGCTCGGGCGAGCCGTCGAGGCTGTACCGCAGCCGCACCGCGTCGACGTCGCGCACGATGCGCGCCGTGGCCTCGACGTAGGCGAGCCAGCCCACCTTCTTCTTGAGGTCGGGGTTGGTCGCGGCGATCATCTTGGCGTCGAGGCCGATGCCGACCATGACGACGAAGGCGTGCTGCTCGACGCTGCCGTCATCGCGAGTGAGCTCGGCGATGCCCACGTCGATCGCCTGGTCGACCCCGGTGACCGCGGTCGTGAGCGAGTCGCTGAGCTTGCCGAGCGAGAGCCCGAGGTTGCGGGCGAGCAGGTTGCCGGTACCGGAGGGGATCAGCACGATCGGGATGCCCGAATCGAGCATCCCCTCGGCGACCGCCCGCACGGTGCCGTCGCCGCCGGCCGTGAGCACCGCGGTCACCCGGGCGGCCGTGGCCTCGCGGGCCCGCCCCTGGCCGGGGTCGTCGACGCTCGTCTCGAGCCAGAGCGAGGGTGCCCAGCCGGCCTCGGCCTCGGCCTCGGCGACGGCGGCCCGAAGCGCTTCCATGTCGACCTTCGTCGGGTTGACGATGACGGCGACGCGGGCGGGATCGGCCGAGGGGCCGGGGGTGCTCATGCGGTCAGAGTAGAGCATCGCTCTCTGCCCGCGCGGGGGTTGCCGTTAACCCGCGCGTGCCAGACTAGAGGCGTGATCGACCCCCAGCTGCTGCGTGATGACCCCGACCTCGTCCGACGCTCGCAGCAGGCTCGGCGGGCGAGCGTCGAGATCGTCGACGAGGCCGTCGCGGCCGACCGCGCGCGGCGCGAGGCGATCGCCGCCTTCGAGGCGCTGCGCGCCGAGCAGAACGCCTTCGGCAAGCGCGTCGCGGCCGCGGCGAAAGACGAGAAGGCCGCGCTCGTCGCGCAGGCGCAGCAGCTCGCCGCCGACGTGAAGGCCGCTCAGGCCGCGGCCGGCGAGGCCGAGGCTCGCTTCGTGCACGTCGCGGGGAGCATCCCGAACGTCGTCATCGAGGGCGTGCCGGAGGGCGGCGAGGTCGACTTCGTCACGCTGCGCGAGGTCGGCGAGAAGCCCGCCTTCGACTTCGAGCCGCGCGACCACCTCGCGCTCGGCGAGCTGCTCGACGCGATCGATATGCCGCGCGGCGTGAAGGTCTCGGGCTCGCGCTTCTACTTCCTCAAGGGCGTCGGCGCGCGCCTCGAGCTCGCGCTCATGAACTACGCCCTCGACACGGCGCTCGACGCGGGCTTCACCCCGCTCATCACGCCGACCCTGGTCAAGCCCGAGGTTATGAGCGGCACGGGGTTCCTGGGTGCCCACGCCGACGAGATCTACTACCTGCCCGACGACGAGCTCTACCTGACGGGCACGAGCGAGGTCGCGCTCGCCGGCTACCACGCCGACGAGATCGTCGACGTGAGCGCCGGGCCGCTGCGCTACGCCGGCTGGTCGACCTGCTACCGCCGCGAGGCCGGCAGCTATGGCAAGGACACCCGCGGCATCATCCGCGTGCACCAGTTCCAGAAGCTCGAGATGTTCAGCTACATCGATCCGGCCGACGCCGAGGCCGAGCACGAGCGGCTGCTGGCGCTGCAAGAGGGGATGCTGCGCTCGCTCGGTCTCGCCTACCGCGTCATCGACACCGCGGCCGGCGACCTCGGCTCGAGCGCCGCGCGCAAGTTCGACGTCGAGGCCTGGGTGCCGACGCAGGGCGCGTACCGCGAGCTCACGAGCACGAGCAACTGCACGACGTTCCAGGCGCGCCGGCTCGAGATCCGCCACCGCGGCGAGGGCGGGAAGACCGCGCCCGTCGCGACGCTCAACGGCACGCTCGCGACGACCCGCTGGCTCGTCGCGCTGCTCGAGACGCACCAGCGCGCGGACGGCTCGGTCGTCGTCCCCGAACCGCTGCGCCCCTACCTGCGCGGCCTCGAGGTGCTCGAGGTGGCCTCGTGACCGACCGCATGCTCATCGCGCTCGACATCGACGGCACCGTGCTGCACGAAGACGGCACGCTGCCCGACGCCGCGCTCGAGCAGGTGCACCGCCTGCGCGACGCGGGCCACGAGGTCATGCTCGCGACCGGCCGCTCGGTGGCCATGACGCTTCCGGTTCTCGACCGGCTCGACATCGCCCCGACGTATGTCGTCGCCTCCAACGGCGCCATCCTGCTCAAGCGCGACCCGGATGCCCCCACGGGCTACCGGCGCCACCACGTCGAGACGTTCGATCCGACGGCGGTGCTCACGAGCATCCGGCCGCATCTGACGCACGCGAACTACGCCGTCGAAGACGAGACGGGCGTGTACCGCTACACCGGTTGGTTCCCCGACGGCGCGC
The DNA here is from genome assembly GCA_001464255.1 of Actinomycetales bacterium Ga0077552. GTDB lineage: Bacteria > Actinomycetota > Actinomycetes > Actinomycetales > Microbacteriaceae > Microcella. The sequence continues at coordinate 3,233 of LNFD01000401.1, forward strand.
TCGGCGCGGTCAGCCACGAGGTGCCGTTCGAGCAGCTGTGCCGCGAGCCCGCGACGCGCGTCGTCGTCATCTCGCCCGGCCACGCGATGGAGGAGTTCCTCGCCGCCGTCGAGCTCATGGGCCTGCACCAGGTGAGCTACAACGTCGGCTGGACGGCGTGGCTCGACATCGCCCCCGACGGCGTCAACAAGTCGACGGCCCTCGAGCGGGTTCGGGATGCTCTGGGCATCGCGGGCGAGCACGTCGTGACCGTGGGCGACGGCCGCAACGACATCGAGATGCTCGCGTGGGCGGTCGCGCACGGCGGGCGCGGCATCGCCATGGGGCAGGCGCCGGCGGAGGTCGTCGCGGCGGCGTCGGAGGTCACGGCGCGCGACACCGACGACGGTCTGGCGAAGGCGCTCGCCACGCTCTGAGCCGCTGTCGCGCGCGCGTGCGGCAGATGCATAGGGGCTCTGAACAGGGGTTCTGAGGGTGCGTCGGTTAGCATGGAAGACTGATATCCAAGGAGGGCTGTCCGAGCGGCCGATGGAGCCAGTCTTGAAAACTGGTGGGCAGCAATGTCTCGTGGGTTCGAATCCCACGCCCTCCGCTCGTGCAGGCCATCGATGTGTCCGAGGGGGACATCATGAGTGAACCAGTGCGTGATCGCGGCATCCGCTCGTTGCCGACCGCGCAGGTGCGCCATGGACGGCTGCGCCGGTCGCGGGCCTGGAAGACCATCCTGGCGACGATCGCCGCCTCACTCGCCGTCGTGCTCGTGAGCACGGTGTCGGTCGGCGCCATCACCCTCGCTCAGATCAATGCGAACATCGACGTCGTCGAGCTCTCGGTGCTCGAGGGCGAGGAGGAGCGCGTCATCCCGACGGTCGGCGACTGGGAGGGCGGCTTCAACGTGCTCCTCGTCGGCATTGACAACGAGCCGGGTCAGCTCGATACGCGCCAGCGCGGCGGGGCCACTCTCAACGACGTCAACATCCTCGTGCACGTCGCGGAGGACCAGCAGTCGGCGGTGGCCGTGAGCATCCCGCGCGACATGGTCGTGCCCATCCCTTCGTGCCCCGACCCCGACGGCGAGGGTGCGTCGTTCGCCATGTCGGCTCAACCCATCAACGTCGCCTGGTCGTACGGCGGCCTCAACTGCGTCGTGCTGACCGTCGAGGCCCTCACCGGCCTCAGCATCCCCTACGCCGGCGCCATCTCGTTCAACGGCGTCGCGCAGCTCTCGAACGCCGTCGGCGGCGTCGACGTGTGCATCGACGGCCCCATCCGCGACCCCTACACCGGCCTCGACCTGCCGACCGCGGGCACCCACACGCTCGTCGGCGGCACGGCCCTCGCCTTCCTCCGCACGCGCTACGGCGTGGGCGATGGCAGCGACCTCGGCCGCATCAGCAACCAGCAGGTCTACATGTCGTCGCTCATGCGCAAGGTGCAGAACGAGGGCGTGCTCACCGACTTCACGAAGCTGTACGGCATCGCGCAGGTCGCGACCTCGTCGATGCAGCTCTCGAGCAGCCTCGCGAGCCTCGACACGATGGTGTCGATGGCGCAGGCCCTGCGCAAGATCCCGACCGAGAACATCGTCTTCGTGCAGTACCCCGGGCGCACGGGCGGCACGGGCGTGTTCGCGGGCAAGGTGCAGCCGGTGACATCCGCGGCGACGGCGCTGTTCGACCGCATCCGCGCCGACGAGCGATTCGTGCTCGAAGAGGGCAACACGGGTCGCGGCTCGACGCTCGACCCCAGCGCCCCCGCTGTCGGGCCGACGCCCGAGCCGACCCCGACCGAGGTCGCCGTGCCGAAGAACGGCAAGGTCGAGCCCGAGGTCGAGCCGACGCTCGAGCCTGTCGCGCCGGAGGAGCCGGCCGAGGTGCTCGCCGGGGTCGAGGGCCAGACGGCCGCCGACCGCACGTGCTCGGTCTCGAACTAGCCCGTGACCGGCCACCGGCCCGGCCCGGTATAGTGGACACTCGCTAGGAGACGTCGCATAGTTCGGCCTAGTGCACCACCCTGCTAAGGTGGAGTCCCCGCAAGGGGACCGCGGGTTCAAATCCCGCCGTCTCCGCGGAACGAGCCGCAGTCGACCGACTGCTAGGCTTGTCAGGTTCGCGCTCAGCGCGGCCATGCGCCCGTAGCTCAATGGATAGAGCATCTGACTACGGATCAGAAGGTTAGGGGTTCGAGTCCCTTCGGGCGCGCGATCAGCCCCCCGCCACGAGCGGGGGGCTTTCTCGTTGCCCGATACCCTGGCAGAGTGAACTCCCTTCTGCGCCTCTCCGACGAGGTCGCCGCCGCTCTCGCGGCCGGCCGGCCCGTCGTCGCCCTCGAGTCGACCATCATCAGCCACGGTCTTCCGCGGCCGCGCAACCACGCGGCGGCGCTCGAGTTCGAGAGCATCCTGCGCGACGCGGGCGTCACCCCCGCGACGATCGCCGTGCTCGACGGCGTGCCCCGCATCGGGCTCGACGCCGAGGGGGTGCGGCGCATCGCCGACGAGGATCTCGCGAAGGCGAGCGTGCGCGACCTGCCCATCCTCGCCGCGCGCGGCGCGAGCGGGGCGACGACGGTCGCCGCCACGGCCCACCTGGCGGCGAAGGCCGGCATCCGCGTGTTCGCGACGGGCGGCCTCGGCGGCGTGCACCGCGGCGCGAGCGAGACCTTCGACGAGTCGGCCGACCTCTCGACCCTCGCCGTCACCCCCATCACGGTCGTCTCGGCGGGCGTCAAGAGCGTGCTCGACATCGCCGCGACGCTCGAGCGGCTCGAGACCTACTCGGTGCCCGTCGTGGGGCTCGGCACGACGGTCTTCCCGAGCTTCTGGCTGCGCGAGAGCGCCTACACGCTCGACTGGGCGGTCGACACCGCCGAGCAGGTCGCCGACGTGATGGCCGCGCACGATGCGCTCGGCCACACCCAGGGCATCGTCGTCGCCAACCCGATCCCCGCCGACCAGGCCTGGCAGCGCGAGGAGCACGACCGCGTGCTCGCGACCGCGTTCGCCGAGGCCGAGGCGCAGGGCATCCGCGGCAAGGCCGTCACGCCGTTCCTGCTCGGCCGCATCGTCGAGCTGAGCGAGGGCCGCAGCCTCGAGGTCAACCTCGACCTCGCGCGCAACAACGTGCGCGTCGCCGGCCGCATCGCCGCGGCGTGGTCAGCCCGAGCCTGACCGGCCCCGCCGTGACCGGTTCGCGCGCCCTCGTCGTCGGCGACGTCATCGACGACATCATCGTCGTGCCGCGCGGGCCCATCCGCACCGACACCGACACCGCCGCGAGCATCACGCGGCACCCGGGCGGCTCCGCGTGCAACACCGCTGCCTGGCTCGGCTGGCTCGGCGCCGCGGTCGACCTCGTGGGGCGCGTCGGTACGGGCGATGTCGAGCGGCACGCGAGCGCGCTGCGGGCATCCGGCGTCACCCCCCACCTCGGCGAGGACCCGTCCCTGCCGACCGGCACGATCGTGATCGTCGTCGACGGCGAGACCCGCACGATGCTCACCGATCGCGGGGCGAACGCGGCGCTGCCGGTGGCGGCGGTGACGGATGCCCTGCTCGACGAGGCGGCCGTGCTGCACCTCACCGGCTACAGCCTCTTCGACGCCTTCACGCTCGACGACCTCGCGGCGCTCACTGAGCGGGCGCACGCCCGCGGGGTGCTCGTGACCTTCGACCCCGGATCCACCGGCTTCATCGCCGACTTCGGGCTCGAGCGGTTCCGGCGGGCGCTCGCGCACGTCGACGTGCTGCTGCCGAACCTCGACGAGGGGCGGCTGCTCTCGGGCGAGCACGATCGAGCGGCTGTCGCCGCGGCGCTGCTCGAGCTCTGCCCCGCCGTCGTCATCACGGGCGGAGCGTCGTCGGTACTCGTCGCGCGACGGGGCGAGCCCGCCGTCGAG
>LNFD01000402.1 GCA_001464255.1 Actinomycetales bacterium Ga0077552
CCTCAGCGACGTGCCCGACCACCTCATCGTCGTCGGCTCGGGCGTCACGGGCGCCGAGTTCGCCTCGGCCTACCGGGCGCTCGGCGCGCAGGTCACCCTCATCTCGAGCCGCGACCAGGTGCTGCCGGGCGAGGATGCCGATGCCGCCCAGCTCATCGAGCAGGTCTTCCGCCGCAACGGCATGACCCTGCTCGCGAAGAGCCGCGCCGACTCGGTCGTCAACACGGGCGAGGGCGTGCGGGTGGCCCTGAGCGACGGCACGGTCATCGAGGGCTCGCACTGCCTCATGGCCGTCGGCTCGATCCCGAACACGGCGGGAATCGGGCTCGAGGAGGCAGGGGTGCAACTCACGGCCTCCGGCCACATCGCGGTCAACAAGGTGGCGCGCACCTCGATGCCCAGCGTGTACGCGGTCGGCGACTGCAGCGACTCGCTGCCCCTGGCATCCGTCGCCTCGATGCAGGGGCGCACGGCGGTCTACCACGCCATGGGCGACGCGGTCACGCCGATCAAGCTGCGCAACGTCACCTCGAACATCTTCACGGCGCCCGAGATCGCGACCGTCGGCTTCTCGCAGAAGCAGATCGAAGACGGCGAGACGCGCGGCATCGTGCACAAGCTCATGCTCGAGACCAACGCGCGCGCGAAGATGCAGGGCGTCACCGACGGCTTCATCAAGCTCTTCGCGGCGAAGACCTCGGGCACGGTCATCGGCGGTGTCGTCGTGGCGCCGCGCGCCTCCGAGCTCATCCTGCCGATCGCCCTCGCGATCGAGCACCGCCTGACGGTCGACCAGCTCGCTCGCGCCTACTCCGTGTACCCGTCCCTCTCGGGCGGCATCACGGATGCTGCGCGCGCGATGCACGTGCCCCGCGACTAGCCCGGCCAGCCCGCGCGCGCGCCCGTGCGCCGGCTCCGCGGCTCAGTCGGTGATCGTGAGGAGCACGTGGCCCGACGAGACGGTCTCGCCGACCGCGGCGCCGATGCTCGCCACCACGCCGTCCTTGTGGGCGGTCATCGGCTGCTCCATCTTCATGGCCTCGAGCACCACGACGAGATCGCCCGCGACGACCTTGTCGCCCTCGGCGACGGCGAGCTTGACGACCGTTGCCTGCATGGGGCTCTTGACGGCATCGCCCGAGGCGCCGGCCGCCACGGCCGAGCCCGAGCGCCGCTTCGGCGGGGCCGCGAGCGCGGTCGAGGCGCGCGAGCCCGAGGCGGGCATGAGCGTCTCGGGCAGCGAGACCTCGAGGCGCTTGCCGCCGACCTCGACGACGACCGTGTGCCGCGCGGCGGGCGCCGCGAGCGGCTCGGCGAGCGATCCGCTCCACGGCTCGAGCTGGTTGTCGAACTCGGTCTCGATCCAGCGCGTGTAGACCGTGAACGGGGCGCCGTCGGCCGGGGCGAACGCCGGGTCGTCGACGATGGCGCGGTGGAAGGGCAGCACGGTCGGCAGGCCGGCGACCTCGAACTCGGCGAGCGCGCGGCGCGAGCGCTCGAGGGCGTCGTCGCGCGTCTTGCCCGTGACGATGAGCTTGGCAAGCAGCGAGTCGAACGCGCCCGAGATGACGTCGCCCGTCGTGACGCCCGAGTCGACGCGCACTCCGGGGCCGCCGGGGAAGCGCAGGGCATGTACGGGGCCGGGCATGGGCATGAAGTTCAGCCCCGGGTCCTCCCCGTTGATGCGGAACTCGAACGAGTGGCCGTGGGCGACGGGGTCGTCGTAGCCGATCTCCTCGCCTTCGGCGAGACGGAACTGCTCGCGCACGAGGTCGATGCCCGTGACCTCTTCTGAGACGGGATGCTCGACCTGCAGCCGCGTGTTGACTTCGAGGAACGACACCGTGCCGTCGGCACCGATGAGGAACTCGCAGGTGCCGGCGCCGACGTAGCCGACCTCTTTCAGGATGGCCTTCGACGAGCGGTACAGCAGCTCGGTCTGCTCGTCGGTCAGGAACGGCGCGGGTGCCTCCTCGACGAGCTTCTGGTGGCGGCGCTGCAGCGAGCAGTCGCGCGTCGAGATGACAACGACGGTGCCGTGCGCGTCGGCGAGGCACTGGGTCTCGACGTGGCGCGGCTTGTCGAGGTACTTCTCGACGAAGCATTCGCCCCGGCCGAACGCCGCGATGGCCTCGCGCGTGGCCGAGTCGAACAGCTCGGGGATCTCCTCGCGCGTGCGCGCGACCTTGAGGCCGCGGCCGCCGCCGCCGAACGCAGCCTTGATGGCCACGGGCAGCCCGTGCTCGTCGACGAACGCGAGCACCTCGTCGGCGCCGCTGACGGGGTTGAGGGTTCCGGGGGCCAGTGGGGCGCCGACCTTCTCGGCGATGTGCCGGGCGCTGACCTTGTCGCCGAGCTTCTCGATCGCATCCGGAGACGGCCCGATCCAGATGAGGCCCGCGTCGATGACGGCGCGCGCGAAGTCGGCGTTCTCGGCGAGGAAGCCGTAGCCGGGGTGCACCGCGTCGGCGCCGGCCCGGCGGGCGATGCTGAGCAGCTTGTCGATGACGAGGTACGTCTCGGCGCTCGTCGTGCCGTTCAGGGCGTAGGCCTCGTCGGCGAGGCGCACGTGCCGGGCATCCCGATCCTGGTCGGCGTAGACGGCCACCGTGGCGATGCCCGAGTCACGGGCGGCGCGGATGACGCGGACGGCGATCTCGCCACGGTTGGCGATGAGGATCTTCGTGATGCGGGCCATGGTTCCCCAGCCTAGGGGTGCGCGCGGCGCCGGTGTTTGGCGCAGGCCCACAAAAGGGGTGCGGATCGCTTAGCGGTTCCAGAGATCGGTCCAGCGCCCGCCGAGCTCGTGCACGAGCTTGCGCAGCAGCGGCACCGAGAGGCCGACGACCGTGTGCGGGTCGCCCTCGATGCGGTCGATGAAGCCGGCGCCCTTCGAGTCGATCGTGAACGCCCCGGCGACCGTCAGGGGTTCACCCGTGGCGATGTACGCGTCGATCTCGGCGGTCTCGATGTCGTCGGCGAAATGCACGGTGGCGCGGGATGCCCGGCCCACGGCCCCGTTCACGCGACCGCCGCGGTGGTCGATGAGCCAGTGGCCCGAGTGCAGCACCCCGCTCCGCCCGCGCTGCGCGAGCCATCGTTCTCGGGCGATGGCGGGCTCGTGCGGCTTGCCGAACACTCTGCCGTCGAGCTCGAAGGCCGAGGCGGGGGAGAGCCCGGCGAGCGCGAGCACCGCGGCATCGAGCCCCGCCTCGGCCTTGAGGCGGGCGAGCAGCTGCACCATCTCGTCGGCCGGCAGACGGCCCTCGGGATGCGCGGCCGCGGCCGCATCCACCGCTGCCTCTTCATCGACCCCTGGCGCGAACGCGATCGGCTCGATGCCGACCGCCCGCAGCGTCGCGAGCCGGGCCGGTGACGTCGAGGCGAGGTAGAGGCGCACGGCTCGATGCTACGGCGGTGTTCGCAACTCAGGCTGTACCGGCAGTTGTGACGCAGTACCCGCGCACGATCGGCCGTACAGCATGAGTTGCGAACAATAGGCTGGCCGGATGGGAGAGCACATCGGCAGCATCATCGAGCTCACGGTCGACAAGATCGCGCACGGCGGCATCGCCGTGGGCCGGCTCGACGGCCGGGTGGTGTTCGTGAGCGATGCGATCCCCGGCGAGACGGTGCGGGCGCGCGTGAGCGACGACCGCAAGAAGAGCTTCTGGCGCGCCGACGCCATCGAGGTGCTGCAGCCGAGCGAGCACCGCCGCGACCACGTGTGGTCGGCCGCGGCGATCGACCGCGACCCCCGCGGCCGTGCGGGCGGCGCCGAGTTCGGCCACATCGCCCTCGCCCACCAGCGCGAGCTCAAGCGCCAGGTGCTCGCCGAGTCGCTGCAGCGCATGGCCGGCATCGAGAGCGACGTCGTCGTCGAGCCGCTGCCGGGTGACCCGGCCGTGAACGGGCTCGGCTGGCGCACGCGCATCCGCCTGCACGTCGACGACCAGGGCCGGCTCGGACCGATGGCCTCGCGCTCGCACTCGGTGATCCCGGTGCAGGATGTTCCGCTCGCGACCGCCGCCGTGCAGGCGGCGACGCCCTTCGCCGAGCGGTTCGTCGGCCTCGGCACCCTCGACGTCATCGCGCCCACGACGAGCGACCCGCGCCTGGTCATCGGCGAGCAGAAGCCCACCGTCATCCGCGAGCTCGTGGGGGAGCGCGAGTTCCAGCTCGACGACACCGGGTTCTGGCAGGTGCACCGCGCGGCGCCCGTCGCCCTCACGCGCGCCGTGCAGGAGGCCATCGACCCGGCCCTGTTCGACCCGCGCGCCGAGAACCTCGACCTCTACGGCGGTGTCGGCCTGCTCGCCGCGGCCGTCGCCGACCGCTTCGGCGTCGAGACGCGCATCACGAGCGTCGAGTCCGACGAGCGCGCGACCGACCACGCGAGCGAGAACCTCGCCGAGTGGCTCGGCGCCTCGGCCGAGACCGGGCGTGTCGACCGCTGGCTGCGCGACCTCGATGCGGGCGCCTCGGCGGCCGACCGCGACCGCTTGGCCGCGGCGACGATCGTGCTCGATCCGCCGCGCTCGGGCGCCGGCTCCGACGTCATGACCGTGCTCGGCCGGCTCGCCCCGGCGCAGCTCGTGTACGTGGCGTGCGACCCGGTCGCGCTCGCTCGGGATGTCGCCCTCGCCGCTGAGGCCGGCTACCGGCTGGCGCGCATCCGGGCCTTCGATCTCTTCCCGCACACGCACCATGTCGAGGCCGTGGCGACGCTGATCCGAGGGTGACTCAGCACCGGGATTTCGCGGCTCGTCGGGCGATTCGCGGCGCGCCCTGCCCCCCGCGCGGGGTGCTCGCGCGGCTAGCATGAGAGGCGCGACCGGCACCCCCCGACTGTCGCGCTCCCGATCGATGAAGGGTGTGGGTTCTGCTCTCGTGGTTGCTCCGGTGAACAAGCAGGTGCGCGTCGCGGTCGTCGACGACCACGAGTCGGTGCGCCTCGGCCTGCAGGCGGCGTTCACGAACGCCGGCTTCGAGGTCGTGTCCACGGCAGCGAGCGTTCCCGAGCTCGTCGAGACGCTCGAGAGCCGTGAGCTCGACGTCGTCGTGCTCGACCTGTCGCTCGGCGACGGCTCGAGCGTGACCGACAACGTCAAGGGGGTGCAGGCGCTCGGCGCCGCCGTGCTCGTGCACTCCATCGCCGACCGCGTCGCCAGCGTGCGCGAGGCTCTCGCTGCCGGAGCTGCCGGGGTGATCCCCAAATCGTCGGCGACGAGCACCGTCATCGCCGCCGCTGAGACCGTCGCGCGCGGCGAGGTGCTCAACAACCTCGAGTGGGCGAGCGCGATCGATGCCGACCGCGACTTCGCCAAGGCCCAGCTGGGTCGCCGGGAGCGCGAGATCCTGCACCTCTATGCCAGCGGCCTGCCGCTCAAGCTCGCGGCGCAGCAGCTCGGCATCGGCTACTCCACCGCCCGCGAGTACCTCGACCGCATCCGCGCCAAGTACGTCGAGGTGGGCCGCCCGGCTCCGACCAAGGTCGACCTCCTGCGGCGCGCCGTCGAAGACGGCATCCTTCCCGGCCTCGACCCCGACGGCGATGAGCCGGCCTGAACCGCCCGTCGCGGCGCCCGTCGCCGTGACCGCCCCGACACCGGTCATCGCGAGCGCCGCCGAGGTCGCTGACCCGCAGCGCCCCGTCGCGCAGCGCACGCCGCTCAGCCGCAAGCGCGTCGACACCGTCATCTCACGCTCGGTCGCCTGGTTCGGCATCGTGTTCGGCCTCCAGGCCGTGCCCGCGCTGCTCGGCCAGTACTCGCTCGGGCAGCCGGTGTGGGCTGCGGTGACCGTCGGCGTCATGTTCGGCTCGCTCGTCGTCGCACTGCTGTGCTCCACGCTCAAGCGCTGGGTGGTCGGCTCGCACCGCCTGGTCTCGTTCGTCTACGTCGCGGCGCTGCTCACCTGGCCCTTCTTCCTCGCCGACCCCGAGGTGCCGCAGCAGGGCGACCACTGGCTCTACCAGCTGACGACGGTCGCGACGGCGACGGCGGCCATCGGATTCCGCGTGCGCGGTGCGCTCGCGTACCTCGTGATCGTGCCGCTCATCTACGGCATCATCCGCGCGACCCCGCAGGGCGGCGGCGGGCCGTGGGAGCTCGGACTCTTCAACGCGATCTACGCGATCATCCTCGGCGGGGCGGTGCTCGTCATCGTCACGATGACGCGCGTCGCGGCCACCTCGGTCGATGAGGCGCAGGGCGCCGCGTTCGACCGCTACGCGCGCGCGGTGCGCCAGCACGCCACCGAGGTCGAGCGCGTGCACGTCGACTCGATCGTGCACGATAGCGTGCTCACGACCCTGATCAGCGCCGCCCGCGCCGAGTCGCCCGAGCAGAAGGCGCTCGCGGCGCAGATGGCCTCGAACGCCATGCGTCATCTGCGCGAGGCCGCGCTCGTCTCGCCCGACGACGGCACGACCGTGCGGTTCCGGCAGCTCGCCGACCGCATCGTCACCGCCGCGCGCCAGATGCCCGTGCCGTTCACGGTGCGCGTGCGCTCGCTCGACACCCGCGTGATCCCCTCGGCGCAGGCCGAGGCCCTCTACTCGGCCGCGGTGCAGGCCATGATGAACAGCGCGCAGCACGCCGGATCTGCCGAGGTGCGGCGCTGGCTCAAGGTGTCGGGCGTGCACGGCGGCGCCGTCGAGATCGAGGTCGGCGACGCGGGCTCGGGCTTCGACCCCGTCGCTGTGCCCGACGAGCGCCTCGGGGTGCGGCGATCCATCGTCGAGCGCACCGCCAACGCGGGCGGTCACGCCGAGGTGCGCGCGGCGCCCGGCCGGGGAACGGTCGTCGTGCTCTCCTGGCCTGTCTTCGCCGCCGGTGGCGCCGACGACGCCATCGATGAGGAGGAGCCGGCATGAGGATCGGCGTGCCCCGCGCGCTCATCGTGACGATGGCGGCGATCTTCTCGGCGTACCACATCGTGCTCGGGCTCTACACGATCGATTCCCCGGCCGATCCGATCCCCGTGCTCGCCGCGATGGTGCTCTACGCGACCGCGACGACCGTCAGCCTGCTGCCGGGCCAGCCCGAACGCATGCCCACGTGGATGGCGGCCGCCAACGTTCTCGTGTGCATCGCGATGACGGTGCTCATCACGCCGCAACTCGACATCGGGCCCGATGCGCCCGCGCTCGGCTACGCCACCTGGTACGTCGCCGCGGTGGGCACGCTCATGACGATCACGTCGACGCGGCGGCGTCACCTGTTCGCCTGGATCGGCATCGCCGCGCTCGCCACGCAGACCGGCATCTGGGGCGGCCCGGGGCTTCTGCTCGGTATCGGCGTGGTGGGCAGCGCCGCGTGGGTGGCCGTCTCGCACATCCTCTCGCGAGCTCTCGCGAAGGCGTCGCGGGATGCGGCCCGGTTCGCGCGCGCCGAGCGCGAGGCGACCGACTGGCAGGCCGCCCAGGAGGCCCACCTCTACGAGCGGCAGTTCCGACTCGGCCAGACCGGCACGACCGCGGTGCCCATGCTGCGGATCATCGAGGAGTCGCAGGGCGAGCTGACCGACGAGCAGCGTCAGGAGTGCCTGCACCTCGAGGGGGCGATCCGTGATGAGATCCGCGGCCGGCGCCTGCTCGACGATGCCGTGCGTCGCGAGGTCATGACGGCGCGGCGACGCGGGGTCTCGGTCAACCTGTTCGACGAGGGCGGGCTCGACGAGCTCGACGAGGCCTCGCTCGAGCGCGTGCTCGGCACGCTCGCCGAGGCGATCCGCACGACGACGGCGACCCGCGTGATCGCGCGCACGGCTCCGGCTGATTCCGAGGTCGCGGTGACGGTCGTGGGGCTCACGCCCTCGGGCGACGGGCGGGCTCGGGAGCTCGGTCAGTCGGACGACGACGAGGACGACTCGGTCGACCTGTGGCTCGAGATCCCCCGGGCCAGCTCCTAGCCCCCGATTAACGATCGAAGGGCCGGAGTACCCAACTCCGGCCCTTCGCAACGTATCGAGGTAGACCGACAACCCGAATGCTGATCTACCTCGCCCCCCAATCACATAACCGCTACCCGTGCGGCTGTGGTGATCGGTGGTGAGCTCCGATGGAGCATCACCTGACATCTGCAATCATGCCGAAGCCGTGCGGAGAGTGCAGTCGTCATTTTGGGGGACTACGGGGGACAGGTTTCGTACCC
>LNFD01000403.1 GCA_001464255.1 Actinomycetales bacterium Ga0077552
CGTCGCGATCGGTCGCGACCACCTCGACTCGGGCAGCGTCGCGAGCCCCTACCGCGAGACGGAGGCGATGAAAGACGGCAGCGACGCGATCGCCGACTGGCCCCTCCTCAACGCGCTCGTCAATACGGCGAGCGGAGCGACCTGGGTGTCGATCCACCACGGTGGGGGAGTCGGCATCGGCCGCTCGATCCACGCCGGGCAGGTCGTCGTCGCCGACGGCACGGCGCTCGCCGGTCAGAAGGTGCAGCGCGTGCTGACGAACGACCCCGGCATGGGCGTGATCCGCCACATCGATGCGGGCTACACCGAGGGCGAGCAGGTCGTGGCCGACCTCGGCGTGCGCATTCCGATGCGCGAGCAGGGCTGACCGTGCTGAGCCACGACCCCTTGTGGCCGCGCGCGGGCGACTGGCCCGCGTGGGCGCCGAGCTCGCGGGCAGACGCCGTGCTGGTGGGCATCCCGACCTGGCGCACCGCGCTCTCGCCGGGGCAGGGGCACACGACGCCCGCGGCGATCCGGGATGCCCTCCGCTACTACTCCGCCGACGCCCTCGCCCGGCCCGACGGCTCACGCGTCACCGTGCTCGACGCGGGCGATGTGCTCGAGCCCGACGGCCCCGGTGAGGCGGCCGCGACCGCGCGCATCGCCGAGCTCGCCGCCAGCGCATCCCTCGTCATCGTGCTCGGCGGCGACAACGCCGCGACCGTCCCCGCGGCACTCGGCGCGTGGGGCGACCGCATCGCGACGGCCGGTCTCGTCACGCTGGATGCCCACCACGACCTGCGCGATGGCATCAGCAACGGCTCGCCGGTGCGCCGGCTGCTCGAGGCGGGCCTGGCGGGCGCGCGAGTGAGCCAACTCGGCATCGAACCGCTCGCGAACTCCGCGGCCTATCGCGCGCGGGCCGCCGAGCACGGCATCACCGTGGTCACGCGCGCCGAGCTGCTGCGCACCCCGATCGAGGCAGCGATGACCGCGGCGCTCGACCGCGCGGCGTCGGCGGGCGGCCCCGTGCACGTCGATCTCGACCTCGACGTGTGCGACCGCAGTGTTGCGCCCGGCTGCCCGGCGAGCGTGCCCGGCGGCCTCAGTGCGATCGAGCTGCGCACAGCGGCGCGGCTCGCGGGCGCGCATCCGGCCGTCACGAGCATCGACCTCACCGAGCTCGACGCCGCCCGCGACACCGCCGACCAGCGCACCGTGCGCCTCGCGGCGCTGTGCGTGCTCGAGGCGCTCGCCGGCTTCGCGAGTCGAGCCGGGGGAGGCGCCCCATGAGCCTCGTCATCGAGAACATCGGCCAGCTCGTCACACTCGATGCCGCCGAGCACGACCGGCCGATCCGCACGGATGCCGCGCTCGTCATCGAGGCCGGCCGCGTCGCGTGGGTGGGCGATGCCGCCGAGGCCCCTGCCGCCGACTCTCGCATCGATGCCGAGGGCGCGGCGGTCATCCCGGGTTTCGTCGACAGCCACAGCCACCTCGTCTTCGCCGGCGACCGGGTCGACGAGTTCGAGGCGCGCATGGCGGGGCGGCCCTACACGGCGGGCGGCATCCGCACGACGGTCGCCGCGACCCGAGCCGCGAGCGACGACGAGCTGCGCGCGCGGCTGCGCCACCTCGTCGCGCAGGCGCGTGCGCAGGGCACCACCACGCTCGAGATCAAGAGCGGCTACGGGCTCACGGTCGCCGACGAGCAGCGGGCCCTGCGCCTCGCCCGCGAGGTGACCGACGAGACGACCTTCCTCGGCGCCCACGTCGTGCCGGCCGAGTTCGCCCACGACCGCGCGGCCTATGTCGACCTGGTCTGCGGCGACATGCTCACTGCCTGCGCGCCGTACGCCCGCTGGATCGACGTCTTCATCGACTCAGGCGCCTTCACGGTCGACGAAGCGCGGCGCATCCTGCTGGCGGGGCGGGATGCGGGGCTCGGCCTCCGCGTGCACGCCGGCCAGCTCGCCGCCGACGGGGGAGTCGCCCTCGCCGTCGAGCTCGGCGCCGCGAGCGTCGACCACTGCACGCACCTCGCCGACGCCGATGTCGAGGCGCTCGCGGCCAGTGCCCGCGACGGTGCGGGCACCGTCGCGACGCTGCTGCCGCTCGTGGAGTTCTCGACGCGGCAGCCGTACCCGGATGCCCGGCGCCTGCTCGACGCGGGCGTCGCCGTCGCGCTCGCCACCGACTGCAATCCCGGCTCGAACTACTCGAGCAGCATGCCGCTGGCCGTGGCGCTCGCGGTGCGCGAGCTCGGCATGACCCCGCTCGAGGCGCTCGCCGCCGCGACGCGCGGGGGCGCTCGGGCGCTGCGCCGCACCGATGTCGGGTACCTGGAGGTTGGCGCGCGGGGCGACGCGGTCATCCTGGATGCCCCCGATTATCGCCACCTCGCCTCCCGGCCCGGCGTGCCGATCGTGCGGCAGGTGCTCGTCGCCGGCGAGGCGGCGCAGTAGGCTCGCGGCACCGCTCTCCCCGCGGGGAAAGGCCGATGATGACCCGTCGCATCGTGCTCGAGATCGTGCTCATCATCGGCATCACGATCACTCTCGCGTGGCTCGTGCTCGGCGTGCTCGCGCTCACCGATTCCGACGACCCCGTCGGCACGCTCGTCGACCAGACCCCGCGGGTGCTCTTCGGCCTGCTCGGCATCGCGCTCGGGCTGTGGACGGTGCTCGTGATCATCGGGGCGATCGTGCAGCGCCGCCGCCGCGTCGGCTGGCGCATCGCCACGCACGTGGTCTCGCTGCTCGTCGCCCTCGTCGTGAATACTGGGATGCTGACCGTGCTGACGGTCGCGACGGGCGGGGGGCAGGACGGCGGGTGGGGGATGCTCGTGGTCGCGATCGCCGTCGGTGCGGGCGTCGTGCTGCTCGTCTCGGGCACCGTGGCCGTGCTGCTCGTCGAGCTCGTCATCCTGCGGCCGAGAAAGCCCGCGGAGCCCGCTTCGGTGCCCGTTTCGGACCCTGCGTAGACGAGTTTCGGGGTTCTGCGGCGTGTCGCGCCTCGCGCGACACGCCCGGGTTGCACGGGGTTGTGGCGTGTGGCAGACTCTTCTAGTTCCACACGCCGTGCTTTCGCGCGGCTCACTGCCAGGCAGTGCATAGGACGAGCGTCGCACCGAGTGATCGGGAGCGGGTCGTGATGAGCCTAGGCCGCAGGCAGAAGAACACAGCTTAAACCGACCGCCTTCCGGCCCGGGGTCATCCCTGTGCCTGCACGTGCGCGTCGCCTCACCGGGGCGACACGCCCGAGCGCGGGGGTCGGTGGCATGCGGTCATGCGCGATGCGAGAGCAGCGGGTGCGGTCGTTTGACAGAAGAACAGTGGTGCGACAGCGATTGCGCTCCGCGTGAGGTGCGCCCTGATGGGTGCATCACGTCCAAGAAGGAAGAGAGTTGAGCATGGCGGGACAGAAGATCCGCATCCGACTTAAGTCGTACGACCACGCAGGTCTCGACGCATCGGCGCGCAAGATCGTCGACACGGTCACCCGTGCCGGCGCCACGGTCGTGGGCCCCGTGCCGCTGCCGACGGAGAAGAACGTCATCGCCGTCATCCGGTCGCCCCACAAGTACAAGGACAGCCGCGAGCACTTCGAGAAGCGCACGCACAAGCGTCTCATCGACATCATCGACCCGACGCCGAAGGCGGTCGACTCGCTCATGCGCCTCGACCTTCCCGCCGACGTCAACATCGAGATCAAGCTCTAAGGAACCCGGACATGTCTGCAACCAAGACGACCAAGGGTCTGCTGGGCACGAAGCTCGGCATGACGCAGGTGTGGGACGAGAACAACAAGCTCGTGCCCGTCACCGTCGTGGAGATCGCCCCCAACGTGGTGACGCAGGTGCGCACCCCTGAGGTCGACGGCTACTCGGCCGTCCAGATCGCCTACGGCGCCATCGACCCGCGCAAGGTCACCAAGCCGCTCGGCGGCCACTTCGAGAAGGCCGGCAGCACGCCGCGCCGCCACCTCACCGAGGTGCGCACCGCCGACGCCGCCGAGTACACGCCCGGCCAGCAGCTCGCGGTCGACATCTTCGAGGCGGGCCAGCTCGTCGACGTCGTCGGCACGAGCAAGGGCAAGGGCTTCGCCGGTGTCATGAAGCGCCACAACTTCAAGGGCGTCTCGGCCTCGCACGGTTCGCACCGCAACCACCGCAAGCCGGGCTCGATCGGCGCCTCCTCGACCCCCAGCCGTGTCTTCAAGGGCATGCGCATGGCGGGCCGCATGGGTGGCGACCGCGTCACCGTGCTGAACCTCAAGGTTCACTCCGTCGACCTCGAGAAGGGTCTGCTGCTCGTCAAGGGCGCGGTTCCCGGTGCTCGCGGCCGTCTCGTGTTCGTCCGCAACGCCGTGAAGGGAGCGTAATCGCCATGGCAACCTCGCTCGACGTGATCGACGCCGCCGGCAAGAAGACCGGTTCGGTCGACCTGCCCGCCGCCGTCTTCGACGTGTCCACCAATGTCCCGCTGCTGCACCAGGTCGTCGTGGCCCAGCTCGCGGCCGCCCGCCAGGGCACTCAATCGACCAAGGGTCGCGGCGAGGTCTCGGGCTCGGGCGTCAAGCCCTTCAAGCAGAAGGGCACCGGCCGCAGCCGTCAGGGCTCCGTGCGTGCTCCCGAGCACCGCGGCGGTGGCATCGTGCATGGCCCGACGCCTCGCAACTACGCGCAGCGCACCCCCAAGAAGATGATCGCCGCCGCCCTCCTGGGTGCGCTCAGCGACCGTGCCCGGGGCGAGCGCCTGCACATCGTCGAGTCGTTCGGCTCTGATGTGCCCTCGACGAAGGCCGCCGCTGCCGTCCTCGCTCAGCTCACCACGGGCCGCAACGTGCTCGTCGTGATCGAGCGCAATGACGAGGTCAACCTCAAGAGCGTGCGCAACCTCAAGAACCTGCACGTGATCAGCCCCGACCAGCTCAACGCCTACGACGTGCTGGTCAGCGACGACATCGTGTTCACGAAGGCCGCGTACGAGACCTTCGTCAGCTCGAAGACGAACAAGGAAGAGGTCGGCGCATGAGCATCCACGCTGTCGCCCAGAACAAGGACCCGCGCGACATCATCATCGCGCCGGTCGTCAGCGAGAAGAGCTACGCGCTCATCGACGATGGCAAGTACACCTTCCTCGTCGACCCGCGCGCGAACAAGACCGAGATCAAGCTCGCCATCGAGAAGATCTTCAACGTCAAGGTCGCGTCGATCAACACGCTGAACCGCACGGGCAAGACCCGCCGCACCCGCTTCGGCACGGGCAAGCGCAAAGACACCAAGCGCGCCATCGTGACCCTGAAGTCGGGCTCCATCGACATCTTCACGGCCGTCGGCTAGGCACGAAGGAATACGACAATGGCTATTCGCAAGTACAAGCCCACGACTCCGGGTCGTCGCGGCTCGTCGGTCTCCGATTTCGCGGAGATCACGCGCTCGACCCCCGAGAAGTCGCTGCTCAAGCCGCTGCCCAAGACCGGTGGCCGCAACAACTCGGGTCGCATCACCACCCGCCACATCGGCGGTGGCCACAAGCGCCAGTACCGCGTCATCGACTTCCGTCGCAATGACAAGGACGGCGTGAACGCCAAGGTCGCGCACATCGAGTACGACCCCAACCGCACGGCTCGCATCGCGCTGCTGCACTTCGTCGACGGCACCAAGCGCTACATCCTGGCGCCGAACAAGCTGGCGCAGGGCGACATCGTCGAGTCGGGTCCCTCGGCCGACATCAAGCCCGGCAACAACCTGCCGCTGCGCAACATCCCCGTCGGTACGGTCATCCACGCCATCGAGCTCCGCCCCGGCGGCGGCGCGAAGATGGCGCGCTCGGCCGGCGCCTCGGTGCGTCTCGTGGCCAAGGACGGCCCCTACGCCCAGCTGCGTCTGCCCTCGGGCGAGATCCGCAACGTCGACGCGCGCTGCCGCGCCACCGTCGGCGAGGTCGGCAACGCCGAGCAGTCGAACATCAACTGGGGCAAGGCCGGCCGCATGCGCTGGAAGGGCGTCCGCCCGACTGTTCGTGGTGTCGCGATGAACCCGATCGACCACCCGCACGGTGGTGGTGAGGGCAAGACCAGCGGTGGTCGTCACCCGGTGAGCCCCTGGGGCCAGTCGGAAGGCCGCACGCGTCGCCCCAAGAAGGAGAGCGACAAGCTCATCGTCCGTCGCCGCACCGTTGGCAAGAAGCGCTAGTAGGAGTCGAGAACAATGCCTCGCAGTCTCAAAAAGGGTCCGTTCGTCGACGACCACCTGCTCCGCAAGGTGTTCGCGCAGAACGAGGCCAGCACCAAGAACGTCATCAAGACCTGGTCGCGCCGTTCGATGATCGTCCCCGCCATGCTGGGACACACCATCGCCGTGCACGACGGCCGCAAGCACATCCCCGTGTTCGTGACCGAGACCATGGTCGGTCACAAGCTCGGCGAGTTCGCGCCGACCCGCACCTTCCGCGGCCACGAGAAGGACGACAAGAAGGGTCGTCGCCGGTAACCCGGCGGCGTGAAGAGGAGTACAGACATGGTGGAGTCGATCGCCCGCGTGCGACACATCCGCGTGACGCCTCAGAAGGCTCGTCGCGTCGTCGACCTGATCCGCGGCAAGCAGGCCCTCGAGGCCCTGGCCATCCTGAAGTTCGCGCCCCAGGGTGCGAGCGAGCCCGTCTACAAGCTCGTCGCGGCGGCCATCGCCAACGCGCGCGTCAAGGCGGACGCAGCGAACACCTTCCTCGACGAGCAGGACCTCTACGTGTCCCGCGCCTTCGTCGACGAGGGAACGACCCTCAAGCGGTTCCAGCCGCGTGCGCAGGGTCGTGCGTTCCGCATCAACAAGCGCACCAGCCACATCACCGTCGTGCTCGCCACGCCGGACGAGCTGGTCGCTGCGGGCTCGAGCACCGGCAAGAAGAAGGCGAGCAAGTAGTCATGGGTCAGAAAGTCAACCCGTACGGTTTCCGTCTCGGAATCACCACCGACCACGTGTCGCGCTGGTTCTCCGACAGCACCAAGCCCGGTCAGCGCTACGCCGACTACGTGGCGGAGGACGTCAAGATCCGTCGCATGCTCACCACGAGCCTCGACCGTGCCGGCGTCGCCCGCATCGAGATCGAGCGCACGCGTGACCGCGTTCGCGTCGACATCCACACGGCGCGCCCCGGCATCGTCATCGGCCGCCGCGGCGCCGAGGCCGAGCGCATCCGCGCCGACCTCGAGAAGCTCACCGCCAAGCAGATCCAGCTCAACATCCTCGAGGTCAAGAACCCCGAGGCCGAGGCCCAGCTCGTGGCCCAGGGCATCGCCGAGCAGCTGAGCGCCCGCGTGGCGTTCCGCCGTGCGATGCGCAAGGGTCTGCAGGGTGCGCAGCGCGCCGGCGCCAAGGGTGTCCGCATCCAGGTGTCGGGTCGTCTCGGCGGCGCGGAGATGAGCCGATCGGAGTTCTACCGCGAAGGCCGTGTGCCCCTGCACACCCTGCGCGCGAACATCGACTACGGCTTCTACGAGGCCAAGACCACCTTCGGCCGCATCGGCGTGAAGGTCTGGATCTACAAGGGCGACATCACCAACAAGGAACTCGCTCGCGAGCAGGCGACCCAGAAGTCGTCGCGCCCCGAGCGTCGTGACTCGGACCGCGGTCCTCGTCGTGACGGCGGCCGCCCGGCCACCGCTGCGGCTCCCGTCGCGGCCGGAGCGGAAGGCTAGGAACAATGCTGATTCCCCGCAAGGTCAAGTACCGCAAGCAGCACCACCCCAAGCGGAGTGGGCACGCGACCGGTGGCACCGAGGTCACGTTCGGCGAGTTCGGCATCCAGGCCCTCACGCCTGCGTACGTCACGAACCGTCAGATCGAGTCCGCCCGTATCGCCATGACGCGCCACATCAAGCGCGGCGGCAAGGTGTGGATCAACATCTACCCCGACCGCCCGCTCACCAAGAAGCCCGCCGAGACCCGCATGGGTTCGGGTAAGGGCTCGCCCGAGTGGTGGGTCGCCAACGTCAAGCCGGGTCGCGTCCTGTTCGAGGTCGCCGGCGTCAACGAGCAGCTCGCTCGTGAGGCCATGACCCGTGCCATCCACAAGCTGCCCCTCAAGGCACGCATCATCAAGCGCGAGGGAGGCGACGCGTAATGGCGATCGGATCCAAGGAGCTGGCACCTGCCGAGCTCGACACCTTCGAAGACGAGCGACTCGTCGACGAGCTGAAGAAGGCCAAGGAGGAGCTGTTCAACCTCCGCTTCCAGGCCGCCACCGGTCAGCTCGAGAGCCACGGACGTCTTCGTGCGGTGAAGCGCGACATCGCGCGCATCTACACGATCATCCGCGAGCGCGAGCTCGGCCTGCGGGCGACCCCCGCGCCGATCGAGGCTCCTGAGAAGCCCGCGAAGAAGGCTGCGAAGGCGAAGACCGAGGCTCCGGCCGAGGCCGCTGCCGAGGCCGAGAAGCCCGCTGCTTCTGACAAGTCCGAGGAGAAGAACTAATGGCGACGACTGAGAAGAAGTCCGCCGCTGCCGGCCACGAGTCGGCCGCGCACGACGTTCGCGACGAGGCCGCTCGTGGCTACCGCAAGGTGCGCCGCGGCTACGTGACCAGCGACAAGATGGAGAAGACCATCGTCGTCGAGGTCGAGGACCGCGTGAAGCACCCGCTGTACGGCAAGGTCATCCGCCGTACCTCGAAGGTCAAGGCCCACGATGAGCTCAACAGCGCCGGTATCGGCGACCTGGTGCTCATCTCCGAGACCCGACCCCTGTCCGCTACGAAGCGCTGGCGCCTCGTCGAGATCCTCGAGAAGGCCAAGTAGGCCTGCGCCTGCTTGACCACTAGGAGTAGGAAATGCTTCAGCAGGAATCCAGAGTCAAGGTCGCCGACAACACCGGCGCCAAGGAGCTCTTGACGATCCGCGTTCTCGGTGGCTCCGGCCGTCGCTACGCGGGCCTCGGTGACATCATCGTGGCGACCGTGAAAGACGCGATCCCCGGCGGCAACGTCAAGAAGGGCGACGTCGTCAAGGCCGTCATCGTGCGCACCGTCAAGCAGACCCGTCGTCCCGACGGCTCGTACATCAAGTTCGACGAGAACGCCGCCGTCATCCTGAAGGCCGACGGTGACCCTCGCGGAACCCGAATCTTCGGACCGGTCGGTCGCGAGCTGCGCGACAAGAAGTTCATGAAGATCGTCTCGCTCGCCCCGGAGGTGCTGTAACCATGGCCAAGATCAAGAAGGGCGACCTCGTCCAGGTGATCAGCGGCGCGACTGAAGAGCGCGGCGGCGACCGTGGCAAGCAGGGTCGCGTCATCGAGGTCATCGCGGAGAAGAACCGCGTGATCGTCGAGGGCGTCAACTACGTCACGAAGCACGTGCGCGTCGGCCAGACGCAGCGCGGCACGAAGACCGGCGGCATCGAGACCCAGGAGGCCCCGATCCACATCTCGAACGTCGCGCTCGTCGACCCCAAGACCAAGAAGCCGACCCGCGTGGGTTTCCGCGAAGAGGTCGTCGACAAGAACGGCGTGAAGAAGACCGTCCGCGTGCGGTACGCCAAGAAGTCAGGTGAGAAGCTCTAATGTCAACCGAAACTGCCGCGCCGGCTGGCGCCGCCTTGGCGAACAAGGTCCAGCCGCGCCTCAAGCAGAAGTACCGCTCCGAGATCACCAAGGCGCTCACCGAGCAGTTCGGGTACACCAACCCGCACCAGGTGCCCGCTCTCGTGAAGATCGTCGTGAACACCGGTGTCGGCGAGGCCGCCCGCGACTCGAAGGTCATCGACGGCGCGATCAAGGACCTCACGGCGATCACGGGCCAGAAGCCCCAGGTCACCAAGGCCCGCAAGTCGATCGCGCAGTTCAAGCTGCGTGAGGGCATGCCGATCGGCGCGCACGTCACGCTGCGCGGCGACCGCGCCTGGGAGTTCATGGACCGCCTGATCACCCTCGCACTGCCCCGAATCCGCGACTTCCGCGGCCTCAGCGCCACGCAGTTCGACGGCAACGGCAACTACACCTTCGGTCTCCAGGAGCAGAGCGTGTTCCACGAGATCGACCAGGACAAGATCGACCGCGTCCGCGGCTTCGACATCACGGTCGTCACGACCGCGAAGACGGATGACGAGGGTCGCGCCCTGCTGCGCGAGCTCGGCTTCCCCTTCCGCTCGAGCGACACCCCCCAGTAGCACCCCACCCGGTCCTCGGACCACGATCGGCCAGGTCGGCCCCCGGTGTACCGGGTGTCGAAACCGGACGAGAAACGGAACAACCGCATCATGACGATGACAGATCCGGTCGCAGACCTGCTGACCAGACTGCGGAACGCCAACTCGGCGTTCCACGACGAGGTGTCGCTGCCCAGCTCCAAGCTGAAGACGCACATCGCCGAGATCCTCAAGCGCGAGGGCTACATCGCCGACTGGGCCGTCTCCGACGCCCGCGTCGGCACGACGCTGACCCTCTCGCTCAAGTACGGCCCGAACCGCGAGCGGTCGATCGCCGGCATCAAGCGCGTCTCGAAGCCGGGCCTGCGCGTCTACGCGAAGTCGACCGAGATCCCCACCGTGCTCGGTGGCCTCGGCGTCGCGATCCTGTCGACTTCCTCCGGTCTGCTCACCGACCGCGAGGCGATGAAGAAGGGCGTGGGTGGGGAAGTCCTCGCCTACGTGTGGTAACCCGCCATGTCACGAATCGGACGCATGCCCATCGACATCCCCGGTGGTGTCGAGGTGAAGATCGACGGCCAGGCCGTCTCGGTCAAGGGCCCGAAGGGCGAGCTCTCGCTCACCGTCGCGAGCCCCATCGAGGTCGCCATCGAGGACAACCAGGTCGTCGTCACCCGCCCCGACGACGAGCGCGCCTCGCGCTCGCTGCACGGGCTCACGCGCACCCTCATCGCGAACCAGATCATCGGCGTCACCCAGGGCTACTCCAAGGGCCTCGAGGTCGTCGGCACCGGTTACCGCGTGCAGGCCAAGGGCGAGGGCGTCGAGTTCGCGCTCGGCTTCTCGCACCCCGTCACCGTGAACCCGCCCGCCGGGATCACCTTCACGGTCGAGGGCAACAACAAGCTCACCGTCAGCGGCATCGACAAGCAGGCCGTCGGTGAGGTCGCTGCGAACATCCGCAAGATCCGCAAGCCCGAGCCCTACAAGGGCAAGGGCGTCCGCTACGCGGGCGAGGTCGTGCGTCGCAAGGCCGGAAAGGCTGGGAAGTAGTCATGGGTCTCGGAACCAGAGGCAAGAGCAAGACGGCCGCCAAGAGCCGCCGTCACACCCGTCTGCGCAAGCGCATCACGGGCACGGCCGAGCGGCCGCGCCTCGTCGTGACGCGCTCGGCGCGCCACGTCTTCGTGCAGATCGTCGACGACACCAAGGGCCACACCGTGGCCAGCGCCTCGACCATGGAGGACGGCCTCCGCGGCTTCGAGGGCGACAAGACGGCCAAGGCCCGCAAGGTCGGCGAGCTCGTCGCCGAGCGCGCCAAGAAGGCCGGCGTCGAGGCCGTGGTGTTCGACCGCGGCGGCAACCGCTACGCGGGCCGCGTCGCGGCGATCGCCGATGGAGCGCGAGAGGGCGGACTGGACCTGTGAGCGAGAACGAGACTGTGAACGAGAAGGAGCAGACCGTGGCCTCTGAGGCCCCCGTCGAGACCGCCGCGTCGTCGGAGACGGCGACCGAGCCCCGCGAGGCTCGTCGTGGCGGCCGCGAGCGCAACCCCAACCGCGACCGCGGCCAGCGCGAGACCGAGAAGAGCCCCTTCCTCGAGCGCGTCGTGACGATCAA
Organism: Actinomycetales bacterium Ga0077552; assembly: GCA_001464255.1. Classification (GTDB taxonomy): domain Bacteria; phylum Actinomycetota; class Actinomycetes; order Actinomycetales; family Microbacteriaceae; genus Microcella. The sequence goes on from LNFD01000403.1 coordinate 11,749, forward strand.
CCGCGTCTCGAAGGTCGTGAAGGGTGGTCGTCGCTTCAGCTTCACCGCCCTCGTGGTCGTCGGTGACGGCAACGGCATGGTCGGCGTCGGCTACGGCAAGGCCCGCGAGGTGCCCACGGCGATCTCGAAGGGCGTCGAGGAGGCGAAGAAGAACTTCTTCCGCGTGCCCCGCGTCGCTGCGACGATCCCGCACCCCGTGCAGGGCGAGGCCGCGGCCGGTGTGGTGCTGCTGCGCCCCGCCGCCGCCGGTACCGGTGTTATCGCCGGTGGTCCCGTGCGCGCGGTGCTCGAGTGCGCCGGCATCCACGACGTGCTGAGCAAGTCGCTCGGTTCGTCGAACACGATCAACATCGTCCACGCGACGGTGGCCGCGCTCAAGCAGCTCGAAGAGCCGCGCGCTGTCGCCGCCCGTCGTGGGCTCGAGTTCGAGGACGTCGCCCCGGCGCGCCTCGTGCGTGCCGAGGCCCTCGCGGCCGAGGCCGCCGCCGGAAAGGGTGGTGCGTGATGGCCGCGCAGCTGAAGGTGACCCAGATCAAGTCCGTCATCAGCGAGAAGCAGAACCAGCGCGACACGCTGCGGAGCCTGGGCCTCAAGCGCATCGGCGATGTCGTCGTGCGCGAGGACACCCCGGCCAACCGCGGCTACGTTCGCACGGTGGCTCACCTCGTGACGGTCGAGGAGATTGACTAATGGCTGAAGAGAAGAAGGACGGCGCCGCCAAGGCCCCGGCCAAGAAGACCACGACGGCGAAGCCGGCTGCCGAGAAGGCTCCGGCGAAGGCCGCTGCCGCCAAGGCTCCGGCGAAGGCTCCGGCGAAGGCTGCTGCGAAGCCTGCTGCGGAGAAGGCTCCGGCGAAGGCTGCTGCGAAGCCTGCTGCGGAGAAGGCTCCGGCGAAGGCCGCTGCCAAGCCCGCTGCCGAGAAGGCTCCTGCCAAGGCGCCCGCGAAGAAGGCCGCCTCGGCCGACGTCGCGCGCCCCCAGGTGCTCAAGGTGCACCACCTGCGCCCCGCCGCCGGCTCGAAGAAGGACCGCACCCGCGTGGGACGCGGTGAGGGCTCGAAGGGTAAGACGGCTGGTCGCGGTACCAAGGGAACCAAGGCCCGCTACCAGGTCAAGCCCGGCTTCGAGGGCGGCAACCTGAACTCGGTGATGCGCGCGCCCAAGCTGCGCGGTTTCACGAACCCGTTCCGGGTCGAGTACCAGGTCGTCAACCTCGCCGCGCTCGCCGAGCTCTACCCGAAGGGCGGCGATGTCACCATCGCCGATCTCGTCGCGAAGGGCGCTGTGCGCAAGAACGAGAAGGTCAAGGTTCTCGGCGACGGCGACATTGCGGTTAAGCTCAATGTGACCGTCGACAAGGTCTCGCGCTCTGCGGAGCAGAAGATCGTCGCTGCCGGCGGTTCGATCCAGTAGGTGACGGGTGGCCCTCCGGGGCCACCCGCCCCTGCGGTTCCGGCCCACTCGGGCCACAGCATCCTCTCGCCGCCGGGCGGGAGGATGCTCATAGTTTTTCTACGGGAGGTCTCGTGTTCAGAGCTATCGGGCGGATCTTCCGCACGCCCGACCTGCGCCGGAAGATCGGCTTCACCCTCGGTGTGGTCGCTGTCTTCCGTCTGGGATCGTTCATTCCCGCGCCGTTCGTCGACTTCCAGAACGTGCAGATCTGCCTCGCGGGCAATCAGGGCGCCACGGGTCTCTACCAGCTCGTCAACCTCTTCAGCGGCGGTGCCCTGCTGCAGCTCTCGATCTTCGCGCTCGGCATCATGCCGTACATCACCGCGTCGATCATCACGCAGCTGCTGCGCGTCGTCATCCCCCACTTCGACACCCTCCACAAGGAGGGTCAGGCGGGCCAGGCCAAGCTCACGCAGTACACGCGCTACATGACGATCGCGCTCGCGGTGCTGCAGTCGACCACCCTCATCACGGTGGCTCGCGCCGGGGCACTCTTCCCGACCACGAGCGGTATCGCGGCGTGCAACGACCTCATTACCAATGACGCGTGGTACGCGATCCTGCTGATGGTCATCACGATGACCGCCGGCACGGGCCTCATCATGTGGTTCGGCGAACTCGTCACCGAACGCGGCATCGGCAACGGCATGTCGCTGCTCATCTTCGTCTCGATCGCCGCGACCTTCCCCTCCGCGCTGTGGGCCATCGCGGTCTCGCAGGGCTTCGAGATCTTCCTGCTCGTCCTCGCTCTCGGCCTGCTCGTCATGGCCGCGGTCGTGTTCGTCGAGCAGTCGCAGCGGCGCATCCCCGTGCAGTACGCCAAGCGCATGGTGGGGCGTCGCACCTACGGCGGCAACAACACCTACATCCCCATCAAGGTCAACATGGCCGGTGTCGTGCCCGTCATCTTCGCCTCGTCGCTGCTGTACCTGCCCGCGCTCATCGCGCAGTTCAACCAGCCCGCGGCGGGCGAGACGGCGCCCGAGTGGGTGGTCTGGATCCAGAACAACCTGGTCTCGGGCGACAACCCGATCTACATGGTCGTGTACTTCCTGCTCATCGTCGGCTTCACGTACTTCTACGTCGCGATCACCTTCAACCCCGAAGAGGTCGCCGACAACATGAAGAAGTACGGCGGCTTCATCCCGGGCATCCGCGCGGGGCGCCCCACGGCCGAGTACCTCGACTACGTGCTCACGCGGGTCACGCTGCCCGGGTCGCTCTACCTCGGTCTCATCGCGCTCATCCCGCTCATCGCCTTCGCGGCGGTCGGGGCGAACCAGAACTTCCCGTTCGGCGGCGCGAGCATCCTGATCATCGTCGGCGTCGGCCTCGAGACGGTGAAGCAGATCGACGCCCAGCTGCAGCAGCGCCACTACGAAGGCCTGCTGCGATGAGCGCCCGTCTGCTGCTGATCGGCCCGCCTGGTGCGGGCAAGGGCACGCAGGCGCAGCGCCTCTCCGAGGCCCTGGGAGTGCCCGCCATCTCGACGGGCGACATCTTCCGTATGCACCTGCGCAACGAGACCGAGCTCGGCCTCAAGGCGAAGGCCTTCATGGATGCGGGTGACAACGTGCCCGACAGTCTCACGAACGACCTGGTGAGCGACCGGCTCTCGCAGCCCGACGCCGCCGCCGGCTTCCTCCTCGACGGCTACCCGCGCACGATCGACCAGGTGCGCGCCCTCGGATGCCGTCGTCGAGCTCGTGGCCGAGCCCGATGTGGTCGTCGAGCGCCTCAAGAAGCGTGCGCTCGACCAGGGCCGAGCCGACGATGACGAGGCCGTGGTGCGTCATCGGCTCGACGTCTACGCCCAGCAGACCGCACCGCTCATCGGCGTGTACGCCGAGCGCGGCCTGCTCGCGAAGGTCGATGGCATCGGCGAGATCGCCGAGGTGACCGAGCGCATCGAGTCGGCGCTCGCGGCGCGCGGCATCCTGTTCACCGCGTGATCGCGAGACGGGGCATCCCTCCGCGGGCCGACTTGCCTCGAGGTGGCACTATCACCTAAGCTCGACCCTTGGTGCTTTTGGCACGCCTTCGGCGTGTCTGCTCAGATCCCGCCGTGCAGAGGGGGTCGTTCGCAGGGGCACCGCGTCATCCGCACGACCGGCAGAACCCACACTTATAGCGACGAAGAGGCAATGGCCAAAAAAGACGGTGTCATCGAGATCGAAGGCTCGGTGGTCGAAGCGCTGCCCAACGCGATGTTCCGCGTCGAGCTGACCAACGGCCACAAGGTGCTCGCCCACATCTCGGGCAAGATGCGCCAGCACTACATCCGCATCCTCCCCGAGGACAAGGTGATCGTCGAGCTGAGCCCGTACGACCTGACCCGCGGCCGCATCGTCTACCGCTACAAGTAAGAGTTTCGCCGGATAAGGAACGGCCCGGGGATCCACCCGGCGCACGAGGCCAGCGAGAGAGAGAACACACCATGAAGGTCAACCCCAGCGTCAAGCCCATCTGCGACAAGTGCAAGGTGATCCGCCGTCACGGCAACGTGATGGTCATCTGCGAGAACCCCCGGCACAAGCAGCGTCAGGGCTAGGGCTCACGCCCCCACGAACTCACAACTGAATACGCACTCCAGGCAGTGCCAGATCCCGCGCAAGCGGAGGACACCCCGGGCGGGAGGCCCGGGCACCGGCACTGCTCCACACCTCTCACACACCTGAAGGAGCCGTCATGGCCCGTCTTGCCGGAGTGGACATCCCGCGTGATAAGCGCGTGGAGATCGCCCTCACTTACATCTACGGAGTCGGACGCACGCGTTCGACCGAGACCCTCGCCGCCACGGGCATCGACCCGAACGTGCGCGTGAAGGATCTGACCGACGACCAGCTCGTCGCTCTGCGCGACCACATCGAGACCACCTACAAGGTCGAGGGCGACCTGCGTCGCGAGGTCGCCGCCGATATCCGCCGCAAGGTCGAGATCGGGTCCTACGAGGGCATCCGCCACCGCCGCGGCCTGCCCGTGCGCGGTCAGCGCACCAAGACCAACGCGCGCACCCGCAAGGGCCCGAAGCGCACCGTCGCCGGCAAGAAGAAGGCGCGCTAGTCCGGCCCCGCCGCGACCCGCGCAATCCACAGGTTTAGGAGAAGACCATGGCAGCACCGAAGTCGGCCGCGCGCAAGCCCCGCCGCAAAGAGAAGAAGAGCATCGCCGTCGGCCAGGCTCACATCAAGTCCACCTTCAACAACACCATCGTGTCGATCACCGACCCGAGCGGTGCCGTGATCAGCTGGGCCTCGTCGGGCCAGGTGGGCTTCAAGGGCTCGCGCAAGTCGACGCCCTTCGCCGCCCAGCTCGCCGCCGAGTCGGCCGCGCGCCAGGCGCAGGAGCACGGCATGAAGAAGGTCGACGTCTTCGTCAAGGGCCCCGGCTCGGGCCGCGAGACCGCGATCCGCTCGCTGCAGGCCGCCGGCCTCGAGGTCGGTTCGATCAGCGACGTGACGCCCCAGGCGCACAACGGCTGCCGCCCGCCCAAGCGCCGCCGCGTCTAGTTCTTCGGCTCCCAGCCTCCCGGCCCGGGCACAGCCCGGGTCGGCGCTGGGGTCGCGGCGATGCGATGCATCGCTTTCCGCTCCACCGTGCATCTTGAATAACTCAACACACTCGACGAGCCAGCCACTCGTCGCGCCACAAGTGTCATATGGCGGACACTTTGCCGAAAGGAATCAACAGTGCTCATCGCACAACGTCCCACGCTGACCGAGGAGTCCGTCTCCGAGTTCCGCTCGCGGTTCATCATCGAGCCGCTGGAGCCCGGCTTCGGGTACACCCTCGGAAACTCGCTGCGCCGCACGCTGCTCTCGTCGATCCCCGGCGCTGCCGTGACGAGCATCCGCATCGATGGCGTGCTGCACGAGTTCAGCACCATCGCGGGGGTCAAGGAGGATGTCACCGAGATCATCCTCAACGTGAAGAACCTCGTCGTCTCGAGCGAGCACGACGAGCCCATCACGGCCTACCTGCGCAAGCAGGGCGCGGGCGAGGTCACCGCGGCCGACATCTCGGCCCCGGCCGGTGTCGAGATCCACAACCCCGAGCTCGTCATCGCGACGCTCAACGACAGCGCGAAGTTCGAGCTCGAGCTCACGATCGAGCGCGGTCGCGGCTACGTCAGCGCCACCCAGAACCGCAGCGAGTTCAGCGAGGCGGGCCAGATCCCGGTCGACTCGATCTACTCGCCCGTGCTCAAGGTCACCTACCGCGTCGAGGCGACGCGTGCCGGTGAGCGCACCGACTTCGACCGCCTGGTCGTCGACGTCGAGTCGAAGCCGGCCATCACGCCGCGCGACGCGATCGCCTCGGCGGGCCGCACGCTCGTCGAGCTGTTCGGTCTCGCCCGTGAGCTCAACACGCAGGCCGAGGGCATCGAGATCGGCCCCGCGCCGGTCGACGCCGTACTCTCGACCGAGCTCTCGATGCCGATCGAGGATCTCGATCTCTCGGTGCGCAGCTACAACTGCCTCAAGCGCGAGGGCATCAACACGGTGAGCGAGCTCGTCGCGCTCTCCGAGACCCAGCTGATGAACATCCGCAACTTCGGCCAGAAGTCGGTCGACGAGGTCAAGGACAAGCTCGTCGAGATGGGCCTCTCGCTCAAGGACGCGGTTCCCGGGTTCGACGGCGCTCACTTCTACGGCGGCTTCGACGACGAGGAGAGCTAGGCGCTCCGGCGCTGCGCTCCACCCCTCTCCGTCACTGATACGAAAGAACACACACCATGCCTCAGCCCACGAAGGGCCCCCGCCTCGGCGGCGGTCCGGCCCACGAGCGCCTGCTCCTCGCGAACCTCGCCACGGCGCTCTTCACGCACAAGCGCATCACGACGACCGAGACGAAGGCCAAGCGCCTGCGTCCGCTCGCCGAGCGCCTCATCACCTTCGCGAAGCGCGGTGACCTCCACGCCCGTCGCCGGGTGATGACGGTCATCCGCGACAAGAGCGCCGTGCACGAGCTCTTCACCGAGATCGCGCCGCTCGTCGCCGAGCGCGAGGGCGGCTACACCCGCATCACGAAGGTCGGCTACCGCAAGGGCGACAACGCCCCCATGGCCGTCATCGAGCTCGTTCTCGAGCCCGTGAACCCGAAGCCGAAGAGCGCCAAGAAGACCGCCGCTGCCGCCCCGGCCGCCGCGCCGGTCGAGGAGGCTGCCGCGGAGGAGGCCGTCGTCGAGGAGGTCGTCGCCGACGACACCGTTGAGGAGTCGAGCACGGACGAGTCCAGCACGGAGGCTCCCGCTGAGGACGCCGCCGCCGATGAGGCTCCGGCCGAGGACGAGGCCAAGTAGCCCCGTCGCATCACGATCGCGTCACGGCCCCCGCTCACCTCGAGCGGGGGCCGTACGCTTTTTCGCGTGACCGACGAGCTGCGCCCGCTGCGCGATCGTGTGGCAGTCTCCTCGCCGCCGCGCATCCCCGACGGCCCCGATGACATCCGCTGGCGGCCGCTCTCGATCGACGACGCAGCCCTCGTAACCGAGCTCGCCGAGCGCATCAG
>LNFD01000404.1 GCA_001464255.1 Actinomycetales bacterium Ga0077552
TCGTCGAGGCGCTCGCCCGCACCGCCGCGATCGCGCGGGAAGACGCCGAGGCGCTCGACCGCATGGTCGACGAGCTGGCCGAAGACCTCACCGACCTGGCCGAGGGGGGATGCTCGCTCGCGGTCGCGGGGCTGCTCGTGAACCCGCCCGCGATCCGCCACCGGCTCATCCGGCTCGTCGTGCAGAGCCAGTTCGGGGCCTCGATCAGCCGCGCCCAGACCCTCGAGGTCGCTCGGCTCGCGACCGACTGGCACGGCCAGGGCCCCGTGCACCTGCCCGGCATTAGGGTGGAACGCGCAGCCGGGCTGATCGTGTTCGCCCTCGCCCCCGACCTTGTTGAGGAGTAACGCCGTGGACGTCGACGACATCCGTTCCGACCTGACCGAGGTGCTCGTCACCGAGCAGGAGATCCACGCGAAGCTCGCCGAGCTCGCGCGCCGGGTCGAAGCCGACTACGGCGACACCCCGCCGCTGCTCGTCGGCGTGCTCAAGGGCGCGGTCATGGTCATGGCCGACTTCGCGCGCGAGCTCGCCGTGCACGTCGAGATGGACTGGATGGCGGTGTCGAGCTACGGCGCGAGCACCGAGTCGAGCGGCGTCGTGCGCATTCTCAAAGACCTCGACACCGAGATCGCCGGGCGCGACGTGCTCATCGTGGAAGACATCATCGACTCGGGGCTGACGCTGTCGTGGCTGCGCGCGAACCTCGAGTCGCGCGGCGCGAAGAGCGTCAAGATTCTCGCCCTGCTGCGCAAGCCCGAGTCGGCGAAGGTTCAGGTCGACGTCGACTACGTGGGCTTCGAGATCCCGCCCGCGTTCGTCGTCGGCTACGGCCTCGACTACGCCGAGAAGTACCGCAACCTGCGGGCCATCGGCGTGCTGGCCCCGCACGTCTACGAGGGCTGAGAGCGAACATCCGGCCGCCGCCAAGAACCCGCGCGATAGCCTGACAGGCACGATCCACCGGAAGAAAGGTGCGGGGCCGCCGGCCCGCCTGCCCATGAACCTCAAGAAACTCGTCCGAGGCCCGTTCCTCTACATCGTCGCCGGAGCCCTCGTGCTCTGGATCGGCTTCGCCCTGCTCGGCGGCATCGGCGGCTTTCGCCAGATCAGCACGCAAGAGGGCCTTGAGTTCTTGGAGAAGGCAGAGATCACGAGCGTCAAGATCGTCGACGGCGAGCAGCGCGTCGACATCGTGCTCGCCGAGCCCGATGACGAGTTCGGGCAGAACGTGCAGTTCTACTACGTCGCGCCCCGCGGCCTCGCGGTCGTCGAGGCCGTCGACGCGGCGAACGTCGATGACGACTTCACCGACGAGGTGCCGCAGACCAACTTCTTCGTGAGCCTGCTCGGGCTCATCATCCCGTTTCTCATCATCGGCGTCATCTTCTACTTCTTGCTCACGCGCCTGCAGGGCGGCGGCGGCCGGGTCATGCAGTTCGGCAAGTCGCGCGCCAAGCTCGTCAGCAAGGAGACCCCGCAGGTCACCTTCGCCGACGTCGCGGGGGCCGACGAGGCGATCGAGGAGCTCGAGGAGATCAAAGACTTCCTGAAAGACCCGACGCGGTTCCAGGCGGTCGGCGCCCGCATTCCGAAGGGCGTGCTGCTCTACGGCCCTCCCGGCACGGGCAAGACGCTGCTCGCGCGCTCGGTCGCGGGCGAGGCGGGCGTGCCCTTCTACTCGATCTCGGGCTCCGACTTCGTCGAGATGTTCGTCGGCGTCGGTGCGAGCCGCGTGCGCGACCTCTTCACGCAGGCCAAGGAGAACGCTCCGGCGATCATCTTCGTCGACGAGATCGACGCCGTCGGCCGTCACCGCGGCGCCGGCATGGGTGGCGGTCACGACGAGCGCGAGCAGACGCTCAACCAGATGCTCGTCGAGATGGATGGCTTCGACCCCAACACCAACGTCATCATGATCGCGGCGACCAACCGCCCCGACATCCTCGACCCCGCCCTGCTGCGCCCGGGCCGCTTCGACCGCCAGATCCAGGTCGACGCCCCCGACATGAAGGGCCGCGAGAAGATCCTGCAGGTGCACGCCAAGGGCAAGCCCATGGCCGAGAACGTCGACCTCGAGGTGCTCGCGCGAAAGACGCCCGGCTACACAGGCGCCGATCTCGCCAACGTGCTCAACGAGGCCGCGCTGCTCACGGCGCGTGCGCGCGAGGAGATCATCACGAACCAGGCCCTCGACGAGGCGGTCGACCGCGTCATGGCCGGCCCCCAGCGCCGCACGCGCATCATGCGCGACCACGAGAAGCTCATCACCGCGTACCACGAGGGCGGGCACGCGCTCGCGGCCGCCGCGATGCGCAACACCGACCCCGTCACGAAGGTCACGATCCTGCCGCGCGGCCGCGCCCTCGGCTACACGATGGTGCTGCCGATCGACGACAAGTACTCGATCACCCGCAACGAGCTGCTCGACCAGCTGACGTACGCCATGGGCGGTCGCGTCGCCGAGGAGATCGTCTTCCACGACCCCACGACCGGCGCCTCGAACGACATCGAGAAGGCCACGGCCATCGCGCGCCGCATGGTGACCGAGTACGGCATGAGCACCGACGTGGGTGCGATCAAGCTCGGCCAGTCAAGCGGCGAGGTCTTCCTCGGCCGCGACATGGGCCACCAGCGCGACTACAGCGAGAAGCTCGCCGAGCGCGTCGACGCCGAGGTGCGCGCGCTCATCGAGCAGGCGCACGACGAGGCGTGGCAGGTCATCAACGACAACCGCGACATCCTCGACCGCCTCGCGACCGAGCTGCTCGAGAAGGAGACGCTCGACCACCTGCAGCTCGCCGAGATCTTCGCCGACGTCAAGCGCCTGCCCGAGCGCCCGCAGTGGCTCTCGAGCAGCAAGCGCCCGCTGCCCGACCTGCCGCCGGTGCCGATGCCGACGAAGGCGCCCGTCGAGGCCGCCGCGCTCGCGAGCACGGCGCACGACGCCGCGGCCCCCGGTGCGCACGCCTCGACCGACGCCCCGCCCGCGGCGCGCGACTGAGCCGCACCATGCCCCCGATCGACACCGGCCGCATCGAGGCGGCCGTCGCCGAGATCCTGGCCGCGATCGGTGAGGATGCGCAGCGCCCCGGCCTGCTCACGACCCCGCAGCGGGTCGCCGAGGCCTACGCCGAGTTCTTCGCGGGCGTCGGTGTCGACCCCGTGCCGCTGCTGCGCGACGAGCTCGCGACGCAGGACGCTCCCGAGCAACGCGGGGAGATCGTGCTGCTGCGCGACATCGCCCTGCGCTCGATCTGCGAGCACCACCTGCTGCCCTTCACCGGGGTCGCGCACGTCGCCTACCTGCCCGCCGAGCGCATCGTCGGCCTCGGCAGCATCGCCCGCACCGTCGAGACCCTCGCCTCGCGCCCGCAGCTGCAGGAGCGGCTGGGGGAGGACATCGTCGCCGCGATCGACGCCGCCCTCGCGCCGCTCGGCGCCCTCGTCGTCATCGACGCGCGGCACGGCTGCGTGGGGGCCCGCGGCCCGCGGCAGGCCGAGAGCACGACCGTCACGGTCGCCGCGAGCGGGGCGCTCGCCGACCCCGTGCGCCGCGCCGAGGTGATGGCGCTCATCGGCGGAGGCGCCGCGTGACGGCGCGCCCACAACTCTGGGGCGTGCTCAACGTCACGCCCGACTCGTTCAGCGACGGCGGCCGCTTCGTCGACCCCGAGGCGGCCCTCGCGCAGGGGCGGCGCCTGGTGGACGAGGGCGCGTCCGTCATCGACGTCGGGGGCGAGTCGACCCGGCCGGGCGCCGAGCCCGTGACGCCGGAGGTCGAGCGCGAGCGCGTGCTGCCCGTGGTGGCGGCGCTCGCCGCGGAGGGCATCCGCGTCTCGATCGACACCATGAACGCGAGCACCGCGGCCGCGGCCGTCGAGGCCGGGGCGGCGATCGTCAACGACGTGAGCGGCGGCCTCGCCGACCCCGCCATGCTCGAGACCGTCGCGGGGCTCGGCACGCCCTACGTGATCATGCACTGGCGCGGGCCGAGCTCGACGTGGGACGCCGTGAGCGAGTACGGCTGGGCGCCACAGGATGTCACGACCGAGCTCATGGGCCGCTGGCACGCCGCGCTCGCGGCGGGCGTGCAGCCCGAGCGGCTGTGGGTCGACCCGGGGCTCGGGTTCGCCAAGCGCGCCGAGCATAACTGGCAGCTGCTCGCCGACCTCGGAACCCTGCGCTCGATCGGTGCGCGCGTGCTGCTGGGCGCCTCGCGCAAGCGCTTTCTCGGCGCGCTGCTGCCCGAGGGCGCCGCGGTCGACGAGCGCGACCTGCTGACCGCGGTCGTCTCGGCCCTCGCGGCGGGGCACGTGGATGCCCTGCGCGTGCACGACGTGCGCGCGAGCGCCCGCGCCCTCGACCGCCGCGGCCGCCAGCGCGCCCGCGTACCGCGCCTCGTACGTCGCGAGCCCGCCGGTCGACACCCGCGCGCGCGGCGACAGGATCACGCTCACGGGCCTGCGCGCCTACGCGCACCACGGCGTCTTCGACCACGAGCGGCGCGACGGGCAAGAGTTCGTGATCGACCTCGTCGCGCACCTCGACCTGCGCGGCGCGGCCGCGTACGACGAGCTCGCCTCGACCGTGCACTACGGAGTGCTCGCCGAGGAGGTCGTCGCGGCCGTCGAGGGCGACCCCGTCGACCTCATCGAGACGGTCGCCGAGCGCGTCGCGGGGGTCGTGCTGCGCCACGGCGCCGTGTGGCAGACCGAGGTCACGGTGCACAAGCCGCAGGCGCCCATCACCGTGCCCTTCGCCGATGTGAGCGTCACGATCGTGCGGGGGCGGTCGTGACCGCCGTGGCAGACACCGACGGCGGGCACCACGGTGCCCGGCTCGCCACGGCCGTCATCGCGCTCGGCAGCAACCTCGGCGACCGCGAGGCCACCCTCGAGCGGGCGGTGGCCGCGCTCGACGCGCTGCCCGAGTCGAGCATCCTCGCCGTCTCGTCGTGGCACGGCACGGTCGCGCTGACGCTCGCGGGCCTCGACCCCGAGAAGCCCCCCTACCTCAACGGCGTCGCGTTGCTGCAGACGCGGCTCGACCCCTTCACGCTGCTCGACGCGCTGCGGCAGATCGAGCTCGAGAACGGCCGCGAGCGGGCCGAGCGCTGGGGCGACCGCACGCTCGACCTCGACCTCATCGCGCTCGACGAGCTCGAGATCGACTCCGACGTGCTGCAGGTGCCGCACCCCCGCGCGCACGAGCGCGACTTCGTGCTCGCGCCGTGGCTCGAGGTGCAGCCGGATGCCCGGCTCGTCGGGCACGGACCGGTCGCCGCCCTGCTCGCCGCGCTCGAGGGCGCCGCCTCATGACCCGCACGCGACCGGCCGCCCTGCTGCTCGCCGCACTCGTCGGCGTCCTCGCGGCCTTCCTGCTCGACACCGTGCTCGCGATGCGCGGGCTCGCCGTCATCGTGCCGCCCGTCTCGCTCGCCGTCGCGCTCGTGCTCATCGGCGTCGTCGTGCTCGCGCTCGCCTGGCCCGTGCGGCGCGCGGCCGCGGGCGAGCGCCGCATCGACCCCTTCTACGCCACGCGCGGCGAGCGCGCTGACGGGGGCGCTGCTCGCGGGCGCCGCCGCGGGCATCCTGATCTATCTGCTCACGCGTTCGGTCGTGCCGTTAGGCTCGACCCTGGCCGCGGGGGGCACCGTCGTCGCCGCCGTGCTGCTGGTGATCGCGGCGCTCGTCGCCGAGCACTGGTGCGCCCTTCCGCCCGACGAACCCACCGAGGAGGCCGACGCGTGACCACCACCGATCCCGAAGCGCCCGACACCGCTGCGCCCGCCGAGTCCGAGACCGTCGCGAGCCGCCTCGAGCGCCCCGAGACCGACTGGCAGCGCGTGTCGCTGAAGTACATCCCCGTCGACATGATCGGCACGCTCGTCTTCGGCGCCATCGCGACGGTCGTCGCGTTCGTTCCGTTCTGGTTGGGCTGGGCCGAGGGGTGGCTGCTCGGCGTCGGCATGGGCGCGCTCTTCCTCGTCGTGCTCGCCCTCACGCCCCGCCGCGTGCGGTCGATCGGCTACCTGCTGCGCGACGACGACCTGCTGTTCCGCCGCGGCATCATGTTCCAGCGCTTCGTGGCCGTGCCCTACGGCCGCATGCAGCTCGTCGACATCAGCCGCGGCCCGATCGCCCGCGCCTTCGGGCTCGCCGAGCTCAAGTTCGTCACGGCCGCCGCGTCGAGCGGCGTGCTCATCCCCGGCCTCCCGCTCGCCGAGGCCGAGCGCCTGCGCGACCACCTCGTCGCGGTCGCCGAGACGCGCCGGGCCGGGCTGTGACCGAGGTCGGCCCCGAAGCATCCGCCGCACCGACCGCGGTGCCAACGCCGCGCGCGACGACCGACTTCGCTGATGGCGAATGGCACCGGCTGCACCCCGCCACGCCGTTCTTCCGCGGCGGCATCGCCTTCATCGCGATCATCGGCGTGCTCGTCGTCAACCTGCGCGACCGCTTCTTCGAGCTCTTCTTCGGCGGCGACGACATCGACCTGCCGCCGTCGGGGGGCGACTTCGAGGCCGACGCGATCGACTACATCGTGCGGGAGGAGCTCGTTCTCGTCGCGCTGCTCGCAGCGCTCGGCGTGCTGCTGCTGCTCGTGGCGGGCTTCTACTTCTCGTGGCGCCTGCACACCTTCCGCATCACCGACGAGGTCGTCGAGGTGCGGTCGGGCATCCTGTTCCGCACCAACCGCAAGGCGCGACTCGATCGCATCCAGGGCATCAACATCGGCCGGCCGATCGTGCCGCGCCTGTTCGGCGCCGCCAAGCTCGAGATCTCGGTCGCCGGCAACGACGCGAGCGTCCCCCTCGCCTACCTGCGCGGCCGCGACGCTGACGCGCTGCGCCGCGACATCCTGCTGCTCGCCTCGGGGGCGCAGCGCGCGGGGGCCGAGCCGGTGGCGGGCACGGCATCCGGCATCGGGGGGATGCTCGACGAGCGGGTCTCGGAACTGCTGGCCCCCGAGCTCGACGTCGAACTCGCCGAGCCCACCTCGATCGTGCGCATGAACCCCGGCCGGCTCATCGGCTCGACCGTGCTGAGCGACACGACGCTCGTGCTCGTCGCCCTGCTCATCGGCCTCGGCGTGACGATCGTGATCACGGGCGAGTTCTTCCTGCTCTTCGCGATGCTGCCCGGCCTCATCGGCATCGGAGGCTTCCTCGTCGCGCGCATCACGCGCTCGCTGCGCTACTCGATCGCCGCGACGCCCGACGGCGTGCGCGTGGGCTTCGGGCTGCTCTCGACGACGAACGAGACCCTGCCGCCCGGGCGCATCCACTCGGTCAAAGTCAGCCAGCCGCTGCTGTGGCGGCCCTCCGGCTGGTGGCAGATCGCCGTCAACCGCGCCTCGCGCTCCTCGCAGAACGGTGCCGCGGGCCAGCAGCAGACGACCATCCTGCCCGTCGGCAACCTCGACGACGTGCGCGCTGTGCTGCGGCTGCTGCTGCCCGAGGTCGCGGTCGACGACGCCTCCGACGCGCTCGAGCTCGGTCTGCGCGGACGCGGTGACGAGGGCGGCTACACGGTGTCGCCGCGTCGGGCGCGCGTGCTGCGCTGGTTCTCGCAGCCGCGCAACGGCTTCGCTCTCACCGGCTCGGCCGTGCTGTTGCGCACCGGCTCGATCTGGCGCTCGCTCACGATCGTGCCGCTCTCGCGCACGCAGTCGGTCGCCGTGCGCCAGGGCCCGCTGCTGCGCGCGCTGCGGCTCGGCGAGGTGCACGTGCACACCGTCGCAGGCCCTATCACGCCGACCCTCGGAGCCCTCGACCAGCGCGACGCCATGCGCCTCTTCGACGAGGTCGCCGCCGCCTCGCTCGTCGCGGCCCGCACCGACACGAGCCACCGCTGGCGGCAGCGGGCGTCGGCATCGTCGGCGCCGGCCGGGTCGGGCCCGTGCTCGGCGCGGCGCTCGCGGCCGCCGGCCACGCCCTCGTCGGCGTCTCGGCGAGCACCGACGACGAGCGCGACCGCGTCGAGAGCATGCTGCCCGGCGTTCCTCACGCGCTCGACGTGCCCCTGCTCGTCGAGCGCAGCGAGCTCGTCGTGCTCGCCGTGCCCGACGACCAGCTCGTCGAGCTCGTCGCGGGCCTCGCCGCCCTCGGCGCCTGGCAGCCCGGCCAGCTCGTGCTGCACACCTCGGCGCAGCACGGAACCGCCGTGCTCGACCCCGCGCGGGCCGCGGGCGCGATCCCGCTGGCCGTGCATCCGGCCCTCGCCTTCACCGGCACGAGCATCGATCTGGCGCGCCTGCGCGACGCGTGGTGCGCCGTCACCGCGCCCGGCCCCGTGCTGCCGATCGCGCAAGCGCTCGTCGTCGAGATGGGCGCCGAGCCCGTCGTCATCGCCGAGGCCGACCGGCC
>LNFD01000405.1 GCA_001464255.1 Actinomycetales bacterium Ga0077552
CCCTCGACGGCCGAGAAATCGGCGGAGGTGCGCGCGCTCTCGAGGGCGTGCTGCAGCGTGCGGGCGCGCGACAGCGCCGGGATCAACCGCTCGAGACTCACGTCGCACGAGTGTACGCGGCCCTCGCTGGGCGTTCAGGCGCGGGGCGCGTGCACCTTCTGCTGCGCCACGAGCAGACCCTGCTCGACGATGAGCTCGACCGCGTCGGCCGCGTCGTCGAGCACGAACGGAAGGCGGGTCTTCTCGGTCGCCCCGAAGTCGCGCAGCACGTAGTCGGCGGCGTCCTGCCGCCCGGGCGGTCGGCCGATGCCGACGCGCACGCGCACGAAGTCGGGCGTGCCGAGCGCCTTGATGACGTCGCGCACGCCGTTCTGCCCGCCGTGCCCGCCGTCGGCCTTGAGCTTGATGGTCTCGAACGGCAGGTCGAGGTCGTCGTGGATCACGATGACGCGCTCGGGCGGGATGCCGAAGTAGGCGGCCGCGCTCGAGACCGGCCCGCCCGAGGTGTTCATGTAGCTGAGCGGCCGCGCGAGCACGAGCTTGGGGCCGCCCGGGCGCAGGCGTCCCTCGGCGAGCATCGTCGTCGTGCGGTGGCGGCCGAAGCGCGCGCCGATGCGGCCGGCGAGGTGCTCGAGCACCATGGCGCCGACGTTGTGGCGGTTGCCCGCGTAGTCGGGCCCGGGGTTGCCGAGCCCGGCGACGAGCCAGGTGTCGGCGGCCGCCGACGACGAAGGGGCCGCACTGCGGCGGAACAATCCGACCACGTGCGCCCCTTCGCTCGATGCGTGTCAGCGGGCGACGAGCGCCCGCGGCGACTACTCGGCCTCGGCGGCCTCGGCAGCGGCCGTGGCCGACGCCTCCGACGCGGCGGCGGCGAGCGCGTCGACCGCGTCGTCGTCGGCCGACGAACCGGCGGGCGTCGTGATCGCGAGCACGAGCGCGCCCGCGTCGGTGACGAGGGTCGTGCCCGCGGGCAGCGTGACGTCGCCGGCGTGGATCTGCGTGCCGTCGGTCAGGCCCTCGACCGAGACGGTAAGCGACGAGGGGATGTGCGTGGCCTCGGCCTCGACCGAGAGCGTGTTGTGGTCGACCACGACGATGGTGCCGGGGAACGAGTCGCCCTCGACGTGCACCGCGACATCGACGGTGACCTTCTCGCCCTTGCGCACGACGATGAGGTCGACGTGCTCGATGATCTGGCGCACCGGGTCCTTCTGCACGTCCTTGACGAGCACGAGCTCTTTGCTGCCCTCGATGTCGAGCGTCACGACGACGTTCGACTTGCGCAGCAGCAGCGCGGTCTCGTGGGCGGGCAGCGTCACGTGCTGCGGCTCGCCGCCGTGGCCGTAGATGACGGCGGGGATGTGGCCGGCGGCGCGCAGCTTGCGGGCCGCGCCCTTGCCGAACGACGTGCGCTTGCCAGCGCTGAGCTTGTTCTCGTCAGCCATGCTGATGTCTCCTTGATCGGTGGGCCTCGTGGCCCGGTCTGGGTGTCAACTCGAACGCGCGAGCGCGTGAGGAAAGCCGGATGCCTTGCCCACCGCGTCGATCACGGAGCGAAAAATCGCTCCCTCGCCGAAGTACAGTCGCTCAGTCTACCCGAGGCGCGGCGAGCGCCGCGACGGCGGCCGCGAGCTCGTCGATGGGCCGCGCGGCATCGAGCACGAGCACCCCCTCGGCGGGGGCCGGGGGCTCGAGCGTCGCGAGCTGCGAGTCGAGCAGGGCCGCGGGCATGAAGTGGCCCTCGCGCGCGGAGAGCCGGGCCTCGAGCGCGGGCCGGTCGAGGTCGAGGAGGGCGAAGCGGGCGTGCGGAGCATCCCGCCGCAACCGATCGCGGTAGGCGGCACGCAGGGCGCTGCACGCCATGATGCACGGGGCCGAGGCGACGAGGGCCGCGGCGACGGCGTCGAGCCAGGGGGCGCGATCGTCGTCGTCGAGGGGCGTTCCGGCCGCCATCTTCGCGACGTTGGCCTCGGGATGCAGCGCATCGGCGTCGAGGAACGTCACGCCCGCGATCTCCGCCGCCGCGAGACCGACCGTGGTCTTGCCGGCGCCCGACACGCCCATGAGCACGACGACGGTGGGCGGGTGCAGGGTCACCCGCCCACCGTATCGGGGGGCGGCCGGCACCGTTCGGGTCGGTGCCGGCCGAGTCTGCGCGTGCCGAGTCGGCGCCGCCGGGCTCAGCGCAGGTCGAGCAGCACGCCGACCGTCGCGCCGGGCTGCACCTGGGGCAGTAGCGCCATCGGCACGACCGTGGTCGTCGTCACGGGCACGGGCACGCCCGCGGGCAGCAGCACGAGCAGCCCGAGGGCCACCTGCACGCCGTCGTTGACCATGACGCCCGTGCTCGCGAGCTGGGTCACGGTGGCCGTGGCCGCGACCAGTGCTGAACCGGCACCGCCGGGGCCGGCGGCCTCGGTGCGCAGCTGGTTCTGCGCGATGAGGCCGTCCATCGTGGCCTGAGCCTGCGCGAGCTGCGCACCGACGTTCATCGTGGCCAGGTTGTCGAAGCCCATGGTGGTGAGCTTCGCGAGGTTCGTGAGCACGCCCATGGCTACAGCGCCGTGTAGAGCTCGTTGAAGCGCGAGCCGACGGCGCGGTCGGCCTGGATGCGCGCGCCCCAGCCCTCCTGCGCCACGGCCCAGTCGGCCGCCGAGACGCCGAGGTCGGCGGCCACGTCGACGAGCTTCGTGGTGTCGTAGCCGAAGGCCGCGATGCCCTTGCTGACCGTCGCGTAGGTCTCGAGCGAGACGCCCGCGATCGGGGCGAGGGCCTCGGCGCTCGGGGCGCCGTAGGCCTGCTGGTTGCCGAGGTTGACGGCGGCCTGCGAGCCGACGGTGCCCGGGAAGCCGGCGCCCGGCATGCCAGCGGCGCCGAACGCGGCGGGGTTCATGGCGGCCTGGGTCTGCGCCTGCGCGGCGAGGGTGTTCGCGCTCTCGATGAGGGCGGGGGCGGCGTTGATGGTGTCGATCATCGACTTGAACATGTTCATGGTGGGGCCTTTCTGGCGGGATGAGCGGGGGTGGAACCTGATGTGTTCATCCTTCGCAGGCGGCGTCGCCCGCGACTGAGCATCCATTGCTCAATTCGCCGGATGCGGGTACCTAGCCGCGCGTCCCCGCCCGCCCTGTCGGCTCTAGGCTGGAAGCATGACCACCACGCCTTCCGCCACCCCCGGCGCCGCCAACATCGGGGTCGTCGGCCTCGCCGTCATGGGCTCGAACCTCGCCCGCAACCTCGCCAGCCGCGAGGGCAACACCGTCGCCGTCTTCAACCGCACCTACGAGAAGACCGAGACGCTCGTGACCGAGCACCCCGAAGCGGGCTTCATCGCCACCAAGGACTACGCGGAGTTCGCCGCCTCGCTGCAGAAGCCGCGCACGGCGATCATCATGGTGCAGGCCGGCCGCGGCACCGACGCCGTCATCGACGCGCTCACCGAGGTCTTCGAGCCGGGCGACATCATCGTCGACGGCGGCAACGCGCTCTTCACCGACACCATCCGCCGCGAGGCCGCCGTGCGCGCCACGGGCATCAACTTCGTCGGCGCGGGCATCTCGGGCGGCGAGGAGGGCGCGCTCAACGGCCCCTCGATCATGCCCGGCGGCTCGGCCGAGGCCTGGGTCACCCTCAAGCCGATCCTCGAGTCGATCGCGGCCGTCGCCGAGGGCGAGCCCTGCGTCACGCACGTGGGCACCGACGGCGCCGGCCACTTCGTCAAGATGATCCACAACGGCATCGAGTACGTCGACATGCAGCTCATCGCCGAGGCCTACGACCTGCTGCGCCGCGTCGGCGGGCTCTCCCCTGCCGAGATCGCCGAGGTCTTCGCCGAGTGGAACACCGGCGAGCTCGAGAGCTACCTCATCGAGATCACCGCCGAGGTCCTGCGCCAGGTGGATGCGACGACCGGCCAGCCGCTCGTCGACGTCATTCTCGACCAGGCCGGCGCCAAGGGCACCGGCGCGTGGACGGTGCAGACCGCGCTCGACCTGGGGGTGCCCGTCTCGGGCATCGCCGAAGCCGTGTTCGCCCGCTCGCTCTCGTCGAAGCCCGCGCAGCGCGCCGCCGCGGCGTCGCTGCCCGGCAGCACGCAGGAGTGGCAGGTCGCCGACCGCGCCGCCTTCGTCGAAGACGTTCGCCGCGCCCTCTACGCCTCGAAGATCATCGCCTACAGCCAGGGCTTCGACGCCATCGTCGCCGGCGCCGAGCAGTACGACTGGGACATCAAGAAGGGCGACATCGCGCGCATCTGGCGCGCGGGCTGCATCATCCGCGCGCGCTTCCTCAACCGCATCACGGAGGCCTACGCCGCCGACCCCGCGCTCGTCGCGCTCGTCACGGCGCCGTACTTCGCCGAGGCCGTCGCCGGCGCGCTGCCCTCGTGGCGCCGCATCGTCGCGGGCGCGGCGCTCGCGGGCATCCCGACCCCCGCCTTCGCGTCGTCGCTGTCGTACTACGACGGCCTGCGCGCCGACCGGCTGCCGGCCGCGCTCGTGCAGGGCCAGCGCGACTTCTTCGGTGCCCACACCTACAAGCGCGTCGACAAGGAGGGCACGTTCCACACGCTGTGGAGCGGAGACCGTTCGGAGATCAGCGCCACCGACGCGCACTGACCTGCGTTTCTCTGTCGCGCCGCCGCTGCTGCGGCGCGACGCCGCTTTCGCGTGACGAGCGCGGTCGTCACGCTGCGCGGTCTCCGCTCACGCTCTGGCGTCGGTGGCAGACTTGCGATCATGGATGACGACGACCCGATCGAGCTGCGCGGGGCGGTCGATGACGACGCCGGGGTTCCGGCGTGGGAGCGCCGCCGCCGCGTCATGCGCTGGGTCGCGCTCATCGCCCTGCTCGGGATGCTGCTGCCGACGGCCGTCGGAACCTACTCGGTCGCCCGCACCACCGCCGAGCAGTCGTGCCGGCTCGCCGTCGACTTCTACGCCAACGAGCGCACGCCCTCGCGCGTGGCGTTCGAGCTGCTCTCGCCCGAGGCGATGGGGTGGACGTGCTACGCCGTCACCCCGGGCGGCGACGTGCTCGTCGCCCTGCTCGGCCTGATCCCGGGGGCTCCGCGGCTCGCGCCGCGCACCCTGAGCTGACACCGGTTGGCAGGCCGGGGGTTCTCCTGCCACACTGGAGGCGTTCCGCGCCTGCGAACGGCGCCCCGAGGCTCTCTCGAGGCGGCGTGACCCGTCGAGGAGCGGTGGTTGCCTTCATCGCTTCCGGTCACCTCAGTCGCACACCTTTTTCGCGCGGAACCGATGCCGCTGCGCGGTCGTCTGGCATACCCGGGCGGGCGCATCCGCATCGTCGACGAACAGTGAGGAACCCCATCATG
>LNFD01000406.1 GCA_001464255.1 Actinomycetales bacterium Ga0077552
GACGTCGATGATGCGGTCAATGGTCTGCGCCGCCGATTGCGTGTGCAGGGTGGCGAACACGAGGTGACCGGTCTCGGCGGCGGTCAGAGCTGTCGAGACCGTCTCGAGATCGCGCAACTCGCCGATGAGAATCACGTCGGGGTCTTGCCGCAGCACTCGCTTGAGCGCGTCAGCGAATGAGTGGGTATCGGTGCCGACTTCGCGTTGATTGACGAGCGAGCGCTGATTCTCGTGCACAAACTCGATGGGGTCTTCGATCGTGACGATGTGGTCGGCGCGCGACCGGTTAACGAGGTCGATGAGAGCAGCAAGCGTGGTGGACTTGCCCGACCCCGTCGGCCCGGTGATCAGCACCAAGCCGCGAGGCAACGTGGCAAACTTCGCCACCACGCTCGGCACACCCAGCTGCTTCAGTGACTTGATTCCCGACGGAATCAGCCGGAAAGCGGCCGCCATTGCATCGCGGTCTCGGAAGTAGTTGACGCGAAAGCGTTCTGCACCGCGCGGGCTGACCGCGAAGTCCAGTTCCCATTCGCTCGCAAAGGCTTCACGCTGACGGTCGTTCATGATGCTCGCGAGGATCGTCGTCACATCGTCTCGACTCCACACCGGAGCGTTGGCGACCGGCTTCAGCTCACCATCGACGCGCACCATGGGCGGTGCGCCTGCTGCGATGTGCAGATCTGAGGCACCGCGGACGACGACATCATCGAGCGCCGCCAGCAGGGCGGGATGAATGCCTTCCAGGACTGCAGCCGCCAGGGGCGGCGGGGCAGCCAGCGTCGCAGCTCCAACCGGTGGAAGAGAATGGGGCGCCACGCCCGCGGTGCTCCCGACCGGTGCCCCCAGCGGAAGCGCCGCTGCGGGAGTAGGCGCGGGCGCGGCGATGGGAAGCTGACCAACGGGAGGCGGCGGAGCCAAGTGGGGAAGGCCTGTCGCCAGGTCGGGCATCGGAAGCACGCGCGAAGGCGGGGCCATCGACGGCGCGACGGGAGCCCCAGCCGGAGCAGGGTGGGTCGTCAGCGGCGCGGGTAAGCCCACGTCGACCGTCGAGAGCGCCTGCGGGGTCGCTGTTGACCCCGGCGACGAAGCAGGGGCCTCGTGAGTCGCCACCGACCACACCTTGCGGCTCGGTGGCGCAGCCGGGTCACCGACGTCGCCGAATCCCATCGCATCGGTCATGATCTCCCCCTCGTACGTGTGTGGCGCGAACTGCGTGTCATCACGCGACCACGCGCAGAACCTCTTCGATCGACGTCAGGCCCGCCCGCACTTTGGCCCAGCCGTCTTGCCGCAGCGTCAGCATGCCCTGCGCCGTGGCGGTGTGCATGATCTCAGCACTCGAGGCGCGCGCCACGGCCAGCCGTTCGATCTCTTCGGTGACGTACATGACCTCGTGCAGGGCCAGTCGGCCGCGGTAGCCGGTGCCCGAGCAGGCCGAGCAGCCGACGGCGTGGTAGAGGCGCGGGCTCAGTTCGTCGCTCCGTCGACCGAAGCCGAGGTGGTCGAGGTGCTGAGCCTCGTACTCCTGCAGCTGCTTGCACCGGTCGCAGAGCTTGCGCGCCAGGCGCTGGGCGACGACGCAGTCGAGAGCCGAACCGACGAGGAAGGGCTCGATGTCCATCTCGATGAGTCGGGTGATGGCGCTCGGGGCGTCGTTGGTGTGCAGGGTCGACAGCACCAAGTGGCCGGTGAGCGACGCCTCGATGGCGATCTGCGCCGTCTCTTGGTCGCGGATCTCACCGATGAGCACGACGTCTGGGTCAGAGCGGAGGATGCTGCGCAGCGCGCTCGCGAAGGTCAGACCCGCTTTCGGGTTGACCTGCACCTGGTTGATGCCTGCCATGCGGTATTCGACGGGGTCTTCGACCGTGATGACGTTGATCTCGGGCCGAGCGACGGCGTGCAGCGTCGTGTAGAGCGTCGTCGACTTTCCCGACCCGGTGGGGCCGGTGACGAGGATCATGCCGTACGGCTTGGTGTACGAGTTGCGGTAGACGGTGAGGTTGCGGTCGAGCATGCCGAGATCGCCGATATCGCGGCGCGTGGCGTTGTTGTCGAGGATGCGCATGACGACCTTCTCGCCCCACACGGTCGGCAGCGTCGCGACGCGGAGGTCGATGACCTGCCCGCCGTGCTGCACCGACATGCGGCCGTCCTGCGGCCGCCGGCGCTCGGCGATGTTGATGTCGCTCATGATCTTGAGGCGCGAAATGACGCCGTTCTGGATGTTCTTGGGCGCCTGCTGCACGTCGTGCAGCACGCCGTCGATGCGGTAGCGCACGCGCATCTCGAACTCGCCGGGCTCGATGTGGATGTCGGACGCGAGGTCTTGGATGGCCTGGCCGATGATGAGGTTCACGAAGCGCACGATGGGCGCATCGTCGGCATCGGCCTCGCGCAGCGCGACCTCGTCGGTCTGGCTGGGGGTCGACTCCTCTTGAATGGCGGTCGAGAGGTCGCTGAGCTCGCTGTCAGCGCGGTGCAGCCGGTTGATCGCGGCGACGAGGTCGTTCTTCTCGGCGACGACGGCGACGACGTGCATGCGGGTGAGCGCGCGCACATCGTCCATGGCGAGCACGTCGCCCGGTTCGACCATCGCGAGCGTGATCGTCGTCGCGGTGGCATGGATGGGCAGGATGTTGTGCCGGCGGCAGAGCTGGGCCGGCACGAGCGCCACGGCGGCCCGGTCGACGGGGTACTCGGCGAGTTCGACGAACGAGAGCCCGGCGACCTCGGCCTTGGCGGAGGCGACCTGTGTGGACGACACGAGACCGCGCTCGAGCAGGTCGCCGACGACGACGTCATCGCCCTCTTCACGAACCTTGTCGAGCGTCTCGATGGGCAGCAGCCCACGGATGATGAGAACTTCGCTCACAGATACCACAGCAGAACCCTCCCCCCTGGACGCCAGCTCCTCGATGCTGAGGGGCTTGCACGGACTGCCTGTTCGTCACCGTACGACACGCCGTACTGCTGACAATAGTCCCGCATTCGGGGGTAGTCCACACCAGTCACATTGATCACATGGGCCACACCCCGATGGTGCGCCTCACCCCCTATTCGCACCGGCGGCCCCGGCGGTTGGGGTCAGGGCACGATGAGCGAGCCGTCGGCCGCGCAGCTCGCGCCCCGCACGGGCACGTCGCGCTGCGTGCCGGCCCACGTGTCACCGACGAGCGCGTGCTGGCCGCTGATGCAGAAGTCGCCGCCGGCCCCGGTGAGGGTCAGGCTGATGTCGGCGTCACCGTGCGCCACGAGGATGTCGTCCCGCTGCGCGCCCACGGGGAGCGCGCTGGTCTCGACGACGACGAGAGCGACCGAGAGCCGCGCGTTCGCGAGTGCGGCGTGCAGCGCGCTGGTGCGCGCCTGTTCCATGCTCGACAGGAAGATCGGCACCGCGATCGCCGCGAGCACGCCGATGATGAGCGTCACGACGATGAGCTCGATGAGGGTGAAGCCAGCATCCCGAGTCGCCTTCATATCTGCCAGTCAACCTCACGGAGGCGCGCGCGGTCTGCCCCCAGAACGAGTGCGCCCGCGGAGCCTGGCGGCTTCGCGGGCGCACTCGGTGCGGGTTCGTGCCTAGTTGTACGTGCCCGGCGTGTAGTCGTCGCTCGAGAAGGTGTCGAAGTCGACGAACGACAGGTCGGCCTCGGTCAGAGCGGTGTCGTCGGCGAAGATGCGGTTGGGGTACCGCTCGGCCTTCGCCTCCTCCGTCGCCTCGACCGTGACGTTGCGGTACGCGGGCAAACCGGTACCGGCCGGGATCAGCTTGCCGATGATCACGTTCTCCTTGAGGCCGAGCAACGGGTCGCTCTTGCCCTCCATGGCCGCCTGCGTGAGCACGCGGGTGGTCTCCTGGAAGGAGGCCGCCGAGAGCCACGACTCGGTCGCGAGCGAGGCCTTGGTGATACCCATGACCTCCTGACGCGCCGAGGCGGTCTTCTTGCCCTCGGCGAGAGCGGCGCGGTTGATCTGGTTGTACTTCGAGCGGTCGACGAGCTCACCCGGCAGCAGGTCGGTCTCGCCGTGGTCGACGACGGTGACCTTGCGCAGCATCTGGCGCACGATGACCTCGAGGTGCTTGTCGTGGATCGGCACGCCCTGCGAGCGGTAGACCCCCTGCACGCCCTCGACGAGGTGCTGCTGCACGGCGCGGACGCCCTTGACGCGCAGCACCTCCTTCGGGTCGACGGTGCCGACGAAGATCTGCTGACCGAGCTCGACGTGCTGGCCGTCCTCGACGAGCAGCGTGGCGCGCTTGGAGACCGAGTACGCCACCTCCTCATCACCGTTGTCGGGCGTGAGCACGACCTTGAGCAGGGTGCCGTTGTCGTCGATGCTGATGCGGCCGGCGCTCTCGGCGATCGGGCTCGCGCCCTTCGGCGTGCGCGCCTCGAACAGCTCGGTCACACGGGGCAGACCCTGCGTGATGTCGGCCGCCGACGCCGAACCACCGGTGTGGAACGTGCGCATCGTCAGCTGGGTACCGGGCTCGCCGATCGACTGGGCCGCGATGATGCCGACAGCCTCACCGAGGTCGACGCGCGTGCCGGTGGCCAGCGAGCGGCCGTAGCAGGCGGCGCAGACGCCGACCGCCGACTCGCACGTGAGCACCGAGCGCACCTTGATCTCGGCGACGCCCGCCGCGACGAGCTCGTTGATGAGCACGTCACCGACATCGGCGCCGGCCTGGGCCACGACCTCGCCCGAGGCGCTGATCGCGTCGGCCGCGAGCGTGCGAGCGAAGACCAGGTTCTCGACGTTGTCGTCGCGCACCCAGCCGCCGTCGACCGCGTGGGCGATCGTGAAGTCGAGACCCTTGCTCGTGCCGCAATCCTCCTCGCGGATGATGACGTCCTGCGCCACGTCGACGAGTCGACGGGTCAGGTAGCCCGAGTCGGCCGTGCGCAGCGCGGTGTCGGCGAGACCCTTGCGCGCACCGTGCGTGGCGATGAAGTACTCGGCCACCGACAGGCCCTCGCGGTACGAGTTGATGATCGGGCGGGCGATGATCTCACCGCGCGGGTTCGACACCAGGC
The DNA here is from genome assembly GCA_001464255.1 of Actinomycetales bacterium Ga0077552. Classification (GTDB taxonomy): domain Bacteria; phylum Actinomycetota; class Actinomycetes; order Actinomycetales; family Microbacteriaceae; genus Microcella. Next base: position 5,046 of record LNFD01000406.1, read on the forward strand.
CGCGCATACCGGCGATGTTGCCGACCTGCAGCCAGTTGCCTCGAGCGCCCGAGGTCACCATGCGGTTGATGGTGTTGTCGGCCGGGAAGTTGGCGCGCATCTCGTCGTTGACGGCCTTCGTGCCCTCCGTCCACAGCTCGACGAGCTCGCGACGACGCTCGTCGTCGGTCGTGAGGCCCTTGTCGAACTGACCCTGGATCTTCGCGGCCTTCTTCTCGTACTCGGCGACGATCTGCTTCTTCTTCGGCGGCGTGAGCACGTCGCTCAGCGCGACGGTCACACCGGAGCGCGTGGCCCAGTAGAAGCCGGCGTCCTTCACCTTGTCGAGCGTCGCGGCGACGATCGTCTTCGGGTACCGCTCGGCCAGATCGTTGACGATCTGCGAGATCGCACCCTTGTCGGCGACCGCGTCGACGAACGGGTAGTCGGCCGGCAGCTGCTCGTTGAACAGCGCGCGACCGAGCGTGGTCTCGCGCAGCTCGCGGCCGTCGGCGAACTTCTCGCCGTAGAGGCGGATGCGGATGGGCGCGTTGAGGTGCAGCGAGCCCTGATCCATGGCCATGATCGCCTCGGCGACCGAGGAGAACGCGCGGCCTTCGCCGGCGGCGCCCTCGCGCACGGTCGTGAGGTGGTGCAGACCGATGATCATGTCCTGCGTGGGAACCGTCACCGGGCGGCCGTCGGACGGCTTCAGGATGTTGTTCGACGCGAGCATGAGGATGCGGGCCTCGGCCTGCGCCTCGACCGACAGCGGCAGGTGCACGGCCATCTGGTCGCCGTCGAAGTCGGCGTTGAACGCCGCGCAGACGAGCGGGTGCAGCTGGATGGCCTTGCCCTCGACAAGCTGAGGCTCGAAGGCCTGGATGCCGAGGCGGTGCAGCGTGGGCGCGCGGTTCAGCAGCACGGGGCGCTCGCGGATGATCTCCTCGAGCACGTCCCACACCTGCGGGCGCGAGCGCTCGACCATGCGCTTGGCGCTCTTGATGTTCTGCGCGTGGCCCAGGTCGATGAGGCGCTTGATGACGAAGGGCTTGAACAGCTCGAGCGCCATGAGCTTCGGCAGACCGCACTGGTGCAGCTTGAGCT
>LNFD01000407.1 GCA_001464255.1 Actinomycetales bacterium Ga0077552
GTCGCCCACCCGCGACTCGTAGACCATCTCCTCGTCGAGCTCGCCGACGCGGCGGCCGTGTCCTTCCCCCGCGATGAACACGCCGAACAGGCCGCGGTCAGGAATCGTGCCGCCGCTCGTCACGGCGAGGCGCTGCGCGCCCGGTCGGCCGGTGAGCGTGCCGTTCACGCGGTCCCACACGATGCGCGGGCGTAGCTCGCTGAACCGGTCGCTCGGGTACCGGCCGCTCAGCAGGTCGAGCACGGCGTCGAAGGCCGAGCGCGGCAGGGTCGCGAAGGGCGCGCTGCGGCGCACCTGCTCGAACCACTGCTCGATGTCGCACGGTTCGAGCGCGACATGGGCCACGGTCTGCTGGGCCAGTACGTCGAGGGGGTTGGCGAGCACGCGCAGCTCTTCGATGAGCCCGGCCGTCATGCGCTCGCTCGTGACCGTCGCGTGCAGCACGTCGAGCCGGTGCTTGGGCACGAGCACGCCGCGGCTGATCTCGCCGACCTGGTGGCCCGCGCGCCCGACGCGCTGCAGGCCGCTCGCAACGCTCGGCGGCGCCTCGACCTGGATGACGAGGTCGACCGCGCCCATGTCGATGCCGAGCTCGAGGCTGCTGGTCGCGACGACGCAGCGCAGGCGGCCGGTCTTGAGGGCCTCCTCGATCTCGCCGCGCTGCTCCTTGCTCACCGAGCCGTGGTGGGCGCGGGCGAGCAGCTCGTCCGTCTCGGTTCTTTCGGTGTAGATCTCGTTGAGCCGCGCGGTCAACCGCTCGGCGAGCCGGCGCGAGTTCGCGAACACGATCGTCGAGCGGTGCTGCAGCACCCGATCGACGATGTCCTCCTCGACGTGCGGCCAGATCGACGGCGACTGCGGGGCGCCCGAGGCGTCGAGCGGATCGGTGCCGCCGATCGCCGGCGGTTGCGTCATGTCGTCGACGGGCACGACGACGCTGAGGTCGAAGGTCTTCGCGGCCGGCGGCTGCACGATCGTCACGGGGTGGGCTCCGCCCAGGAAGCGGGCAACCTCCTCCGGGGGGCGCACGGTGGCCGAGAGGCCGATGCGCTGGGCGGGGGTCGGGAGCCGGGCATCCAGCCGCTCGAGGGTGAGCGCGAGGTGCGCGCCGCGCTTGGTGCCCGCGACGGCGTGCACCTCGTCGATGATGACGGTCGTCACAGCGTCGAGGGTCTCGCGGGCGCTCGCCGTGAGCATGAGGTACAGGCTCTCGGGGGTCGTGATGAGGATGTCGGGCGGCGTCTTCTGCAGCGCCCGGCGGTCGGCGCTCGGGGTGTCGCCGCTGCGCACGCCGACCGTGATGCTGGGTGCGGTGCCCCCCAGCCGCAAGGCCGTCTGCGTCACGCCGATGAGCGGCGAGCGCAGGTTGCGCTCGACGTCGACACCGAGCGCCTTGAGCGGGCTGATGTAGAGCACGCGCGTGCGGCGGCGGGGGGCGTCGGGCGGCGGCTCGGCCGCGAGGCGATCGATCGACCACAAGAAGGCCGCGAGGGTCTTGCCCGAGCCGGTCGGCGCGACGACGAGGGCGTGGCGGCCGGTCGAGATGGCGTCCCACGCCCCGAGCTGCGCGGGCGTCGGTGCGGGGAACGCGCCCGTGAACCACTCGCGCGTGGCGGGCGCGAACCGGCCCAGCACGGTGGCGGGCTCGAGGGCGGTCATCCCCCCATTCTTGCCCTGCCCGCTGACAGCCCGCGGTCAGGCGTACTGCGCGCGCAGGAACGTGAGCACGTCGGCGAGCTCGGCCTCGCTCACGCTGTGGCCGAGGCCCTCGTAGATGCGCTCGGTGAGCGTCGAGTGCCGCGGCAGCCAG
>LNFD01000408.1 GCA_001464255.1 Actinomycetales bacterium Ga0077552
CAGCAGGCCTTCGACGACGGCCACCGCACGATCCTCGGCCTCGCGACGAGCGCGTACTCGAGCTTCTCGAGCTGCCGCCAGTACCGCGAGGACTTCGCGAACGCCCTCGAGGCCACCGGGCTCTGGGGCCAGGTGCGCATCGACAAGGTGGCGCAGTTCTTCGACGCGCCCGGCTTCGTCGCGCCCTTCGTCGCGGGGGTCGTGGATGCCCTGCGCACGCTCCTCGCCGATGGCGTCGACCTGACCGGCGCGCGCGTGCTCTTCGCGACCCACAGCATCCCGACGACCGATGCCGAGCGCAGCGGGCCGCGCGACGTCGAGTGGGGCGAGGGCGGCGCCTACGCGGCCCAGCACCTCGCCGTGAGCGGGGTCATCATGCAGCGGGCGCTCGCGACGCTGCGCGAGGAGGGGGCCGACGTGCTCGAGGTCGACTGGCAGCTCGTGTACCAGAGCCGGTCGGGCCCCCCGACGCAGCCGTGGCTCGAACCCGACATCAACGACGCGATTCTCCAGCACGCCGCGGCGGGCGCGACGACGATCGTCATGGTGCCCGTCGGCTTCGTGAGCGACCACATGGAGGTCATGTGGGATCTCGACACCGAGGCGATGGAGACCTGCGCGGAGCACGGCGTGCGCGGTGTGCGCGTGCCGACCCCGGGCGTCGACCCCGTCTACGTGAGCGGCCTCATCGACCTCGTGGAGGAGCGCCTGCGCGGCACGGCGCCCGCCGACCGCGTGCGCGAGACGACGCTCGGCCCCTGGTACGACGTGTGCCGCCCCGGCTGCTGCGAGAACGTGCGTGCGGGCTTCAAGCCCGCGATCTCGGGGCTCGAGCCGTGACGGCCGAGGCGCCGATCCGCCTCGGCACCCGCGGCTCCGCCCTCGCGCTCGCGCAGTCGCAGCGCGTCGCCGACTCGATCGCGGCGCGCACCGGCAGCCCCGTCGAGCTCGTGACGATCTCGACGCTCGGTGACCGCTCGACCGCTCCGCTCGAGAGCCTCGGCGGCGCGGGCGTCTTCGTCACCGCCGTGCGCGAGGCCCTGCTCGCGGGGGAGTGCGACGTGGTCGTGCACTCGCTGAAAGACCTGCCGACGGCCCCGCACCCCGAGCTGCTCATCTCGGCGATTCCGAAGCGGGCGGATGCTCGCGACGCGCTCGTGGCGCGCGACGGCCTGACGCTCGAGCAGCTGCCGCCCGGCGCTCACGTCGGCACCGGGTCTCCTCGACGCCGCGCGCAGCTGCGGAGACGGCGCGACGACCTCGAGGTCGTCGACCTGCGCGGCAACGTCGACACGCGCATCGGCCGCGTGCTCGGCTCTGAACCAACCGGCGACCGCGAGGGCGTCGAGGCCGACCTCGACGCCGTCGTGCTCGCGGTCGCGGGCCTCGAGCGCCTCGGGCGCGACGACGTCATCACCGAGCACCTCGGGATCGCGGGCTGGCCGACCGCACCCGGCCAGGGCGCGCTCGCAGTCGAGACGCTCGCGAGCGTCTCGGGCCCGCTGCGCTCGGCCCTGCAGGGCATCGACCACGCCGCGACGCGCACGAGCGTCGAGGCCGAGCGGGCCGTGCTGCGCCTGCTCGAGGCCGGCTGCTCGGCCCCGCTCGGGGCCAACGCCTTCATCGACGGCGGCATGCTCTTCCTCGCCGCGCGCGTCTACTCCGACGCGGGCGAGCAGGTCTCGGCCGCGCACGCCCTCTACGTCGACGACACGCGCACGCCCGGCGAAGACGCCGCGAAGCGCGTCGTCGACGAGCTGCTCGAGCTGGGCGCGGCCGACCTCGCGCCGCTCGGCGGTGCGCGATGAGCGCGCCGACGTCGGCCACGCCGGGTGACTTCGGCCCGAGCATCCGCCCCCGCCGCCTGCGCGCGACGGCCGCGATGCGCGGTCTCGTGCGCGAGACCGAGGTGCGGCCGCATCAGCTCGTACTGCCCCTCTTCGTGCGCGAGGGCCTCGACGCCCCGCAGCCGATCGCCTCGATGCCGGGCGTCGAGCAGCACTCGCTCGACAGCGTGCGCGCCATCGCGGCGCGCGCCGCCGCCGCGGGGCTCGGCGGCGTCATGCTCTTCGGCGTGCCCGAGGGGCGCGACGCGATCGGCTCGGGCGCGACCGACCCCGAGGGCATCCTCAACGCCGCCGCGCGCGCGGTCGTCGCCGAGGTCGGTGAGGCGCTCGTGGTGCAGACCGACCTCTGCCTCGACGAGTTCACCGACCACGGCCACTGCGGCGTGCTGGATGCCCGGGGCCGCGTCGACAACGACGCGAGCCTTGCGCGCTACGCGGCCATGGCGGTCGCGCAGGCCGAGGCGGGCGCGCAGCTGCTCGGGCTCAGCGGCATGATGGACGGCCAGACCGCTGTCGCCCGCGCCGCCCTCGATGCGGCGGGCTTCACCGATGTCGCCCTGCTCGCGTACTCGGCCAAGTACGCCTCGGCGTTCTACGGGCCCTTCCGCGACGCGGTCGAGTCGCAGCTGCAGGGCGACCGCCGCACCTACCAGCTCGACCCGGCGAACGCGCGCGAGGGCGTGCGCGAGGCCGCGCTCGATGTGCAGGAGGGCGCCGACATCGTCATGGTGAAGCCCGCGCTCGCCTACCTCGACGTGTTGCGCCGCGTCGCCGACGTCTCGCCCGTGCCGGTGTGGGCGTACATGGTCTCGGGCGAGCACGCCATGATCGCCGCGGCCGCCCAGCAGGGCTGGATCGACGGCGACCGCGCCCAGCTCGAGGCGCTCGTCTCCATCCGCCGCGCGGGCGCCGACGCGGTGCTCAGCTACGCGAGCCTCGACCTCGTCGAGAGAGGACTCATCGCATGACGCGCTTCGTCTCCGGGCGCACGCCCACCACCAACGCCGAAGCGTTCGAGCGCGCGCTCGCCGTCACCCCCGGCGGGGTCAACTCGCCCGTGCGTGCGTTCCGCTCGGTCGGTGGCACCCC
>LNFD01000409.1 GCA_001464255.1 Actinomycetales bacterium Ga0077552
AGCGGCAACGTCGAGTGGGCGCAGTTCATCGTCGACGACGCCGTCGCGCACGGCATCGCGGCGCGCATCCCGGCGTGAGCGGAGCGACCGGAGGCGCGGGCCGCGCCCCGATCGACCTGCCCGCCCTCGCCGCGATTCTCGAGGGGATGCTCGCCGCGCGCTCGGCATCCACCCCGCTGCTCGTGGGCCTGGCCGGATCGCCCGGCGCCGGCAAGTCGACCGCGGCCGCCGAGCTCGCCGCGCTCGTGCCCGGCTCGCGCGTGCTGCCGATGGACGGCTTCCACCTGCCGCAGGCCGAGCTCGTGCGCCTCGGACGCCGCGAGCGCATGGGCGCCCCCGACACCTTCGACGTCGACGCCTTCGTCGCCCTGCTCGAGCGCCTTCGTGATGCTCGCGGTTCAGGAAGCGCGGTGCGCGCGCCCGGGTTCGACCGGCGTGTCGAAGAGCCCGTACCCGCCGCGATCGAGCTGCTTCCTGAACGGAGAACCGGCGCCGCGACCGAGGTGCGTGTGATCGTCGTGGAGGGCAACTACCTGCTGCTGCGCGAGCACGGCTGGCACCGCGTCGCCCCGCTGCTCGACGTGACGGTCGGCGTCGTGCTCGACGAGGCGACGCGCCACGAGCGCCTCATCGCCCGTCACGTCGCCTTTGGCAAGACCCCGGAGGCGGCGCACGCCTGGGCGCTCGGCCCCGACGAGGCCAACGCCGCGCTCATCGCGCCGACGCTGCAGCGCGCCGACCACCTCCTGAGCGCTCGATAGACTGGGCGCATCCACCCGCCGACCCACCCCGGGGAGTCATCCGTGCCCACCATCGTCGTCGAGGTCATGCCCAAGGCAGAGCTTCTCGATCCCGCCGGCAAGGCCGTCGCCGGGGCCCTGCACCGCCTCGGTCACGTGGCCATCTCCGACGTTCGCATCGGCAAGCGCTTCGAGCTGCACGTCGACGGCGAGGTCGACGCGGCCCTGCTCGCGACGGTCGAGCAGCTCGCGGCCGACATGCTCAGCAACGGCGTGATCGAAGACGTCATCAGCGTGCACGTCAGCGGCGCGGGCGTCGCGGGAGAGACCCGCTAGTGCGCATCGGCGTCGTCACCTTCCCGGGCTCGCTCGACGACCGCGACGCGCAGCGCGCGATCCGCCTCGCGGGCGCCGAGCCCGTCGCGCTCTGGCACGGCACTCACGACCTTCAGGGGGTCGACGCGATCGTGCTGCCCGGCGGCTTCAGCTACGGCGACTACCTGCGCTGCGGCGCGATCGCGGCGCGCTCGCCGATCATGGCCGAGGTCATCTCAGCTGCGAACAGCGGGATGCCCGTGCTCGGCATCTGCAACGGCTTCCAGATCCTCGTCGAGGCCCACCTGCTGCCCGGCGGACTGATCCGCAACGACCACGGCGACTTCATCCGGCGTGATCAGCGCCTGCGCGTCGAGAGCACCGACAGCGCGTGGACCAACGGCTTCACGGTCGGCCAGGAGATCACCATCCCGCTCAAGAACGGCGAGGGCGGCTTCATCGCCGATGAGTCGACGCTCGACCGCCTCGAGGGCGAGGGCCTCGTCGCCTTCCGCTACCTCGACGTCAACCCCAACGGCTCGCTGCGCGACATCGCGGGCCTGCGCAACGAGCGCGGCAACGTCGTCGGCCTCATGCCGCACCCCGAGCACGCCGTCGAGCCGGGCTTCGGCCCCAACACACCCGCGGCCATGCGGTCGGGTGTCGACGGCCTGACGTTCTTCACATCGGTGATCAAGCAGAGCGTGCTGAGCTAGCGGCGTGACGACGACCTCGACCGCACCCAACCGCCTGACCCCGAAGAAGCTCTACCGCATCGTCGCGATCGCCGAGGCGATCACCTGGACGCTGCTCATCACCGGGCTCATCCTGCGCGCGACGATCGGGCTCGACATCGCCGTCACGATCGGCGGCAGCATCCACGGCTTCGTCTTCCTCGCCTACGGCGCGACGGCCGTGCTGACGGCGATCAACCAGCGCTGGAACCCGGGGCTCGGCGTGCTCGCGGTCGCGACCGCGGTCATCCCCTACGCGACGATCCCCTTCGACATCTGGGCGCATCGCACGGGCCGGCTCGAGGGCGACTGGCGCCGCGAGGCGACCGACGACCCGCGTGATCAGCGCTGGTTCGACCGCCTGGTGCGGTGGATGCTCAACCACCCGTACCTGCTCGCCAGCCTCATCCTGCTGGCGGTCGTGGTGCTCTTCACCGTGCTGCTGATCCTCGGCCCGCCGGTTCCCAAGGCCTAGCGCGCGACGAGCTCAGGCCCCCGCGCGGCTCGGCGCCTCGGGGTCGGCCGAGGGGGCGAGCATCTGCTCCGCGCGCTGCTGCGCTTCGGGGGTGCCACTGAACAGCTGGCGCCGCGCCGACTCGTCGGCGGGGTCGACCTCGGGCGCCGCGTCGTCGGCCGACTCGGTGTCGACCATGAGCACGCGCGTGCGCGGCATCGCGCCGGGGCTCTCGAGCTGCACCCACTCGACGAGCTGCTCGCGCACGTAGTTGCGCAGGTCGAAGAGCGACCCAGCGTCGGCCGCGCTCACGAGGATGCGCACGCGCACGAGCCCGCTGGTGGCATCGGAGACCTGCAGCACCGAGACCCGGCGATCCCACAGCGGCGTGCCGTCGAGGATCTCGGCCAACCGCGACCGCATCGCGGCGGGGCTCACGCGCCAGTCGAGGTCGAGCTCGACCGAGCCGAGCAGCTCGCTGCCCGTGCGCGTCCAGTTCTCGAAGGGCGTGCTGGTGAAGTGGGTCGAGGGCACGACGAGGCGCCGGTCATCCCAGATGCGCACCACCACGTAGGTGAGCGTGATCTCTTCGATGCGCCCCCACTCGCCCTCGACGATGACGATGTCGTCGACGCGGATGGCGTCGCTGAAGGCGATCTGCACGCCGGCGAACACGTTCGACAGTGTCGACTGCGCGGCGAGGCCCGCGACGATGCCCGCGAGGCCCGCGGAGGCGAGCAGGCTCGCGCCCACCGCCTGCATCTGCGGGAAGGTGAGCAGCGCGGCGCTCACGCCGACGACGATGATGATGACGGTCGCGAGGCGCTGCAGGAAGGTCAGCTGCGTGTGCGCGCGGCGCGCGGCGCGCGTGGCCTCGGCGCCGACGGGGAAGCGCCCCTTGGCGCCTTCGAAGGCGAAGTCGACGGTCTGGACGAGCAGCCACGCGAAGAGCCCGATGACGCCGATCGTGAGGACGCGATCGATGGCCTCCGAGAACCGCGACGCGGGTGCCGCGAGGCTCACGGCGACCTGCACGGCCACGGCGACGAGCAGCAGTCGCAGCGCCGGGCGGGTGTGGCGCAGCAGCACGGCCGTCCAGGGCTGGCGCGTCGCGGTCAGCCGCACGACGAGCTCGACGAGCACGAGCACGACGATCGCCGCGGCGAGGGTCAGCAGCGTGAGCACGAGCAGGAAGACCCAGCCCCGCTCGGGCACCCCCTCGGCGCCGACGACGTCGAGCAGGGTGAGGGGGCGGACGACGCTCATGCGCTCAGCATCTCGCGATCACTGGTTGAGCGCGAGGCCCAAGAACATGGCGCCGAGGAAGACGAGCACGCCGATCGCGGCGTAGGTCCAGATGGTGCGAGCGTTCATGCGGGGCTCCCAGCGGTGGTTCGGGCGGCGACGGCACCAGCCTAGGCCGCCGGTAGGCTGAATGCCGTGACGAGCCCCGCGCAGATTCCCGCTCCCGACACCGTGGCCAACGCCGCCGCCACCCCCGAGAAGGTGCAGCCGTTCGAGGCTCTCGGGCTCAAGGCCGACGAGTACCAGGCCATCAAGGATCTGCTCGGCCGCCGCCCCACGAGCGGCGAGCTCGCGATGTACTCGGTCATGTGGAGCGAGCACTGCTCCTACAAGTCGAGCAAGGTGCACCTCAGGCAGTTCGGCAGCAAGGTCACTGACGAGATGCGCGAGCACCTCATGGTCGGCATGGGCGAGAACGCGGGCGTCGTCGACATCGGCGAGGGCTGGGCCGTCACGTTCAAGATCGAGAGCCACAACCACCCGAGCTACATCGAGCCCTTCCAGGGCGCGGCGACGGGCGTCGGCGGCATCGTGCGCGACATCATCTCGATGGGCGCGCGCCCCGTCGCGGTCATGGATGCCCTGCGCTTCGGCGCCATCGACCACGCCGACACGGCGCGCGTCGTGCCGGGCGTCGTCTCGGGCATCAGCCACTACGGCAACTGCCTCGGCCTGCCGAACATCGGCGGCGAGACCGTGTTCGACTCGGTCTACCAGGCCAACCCGCTCGTGAACGCGCTCGCCGTCGGCGTGCTGCGGCACGAAGACCTGCACCTCGCGAACGCGCGCGGGGTCGGCAACAAGGTCGTGCTGTTCGGGGCCCGCACGGGCGGCGACGGCATCGGCGGAGCATCCATTCTCGCGAGCGACACGTTCAGCGAGGGCGGGCCGACGAAGCGGCCCGCGGTGCAGGTCGGCGACCCCTTCGCCGAGAAGGTGCTCATCGAGTGCTGCCTCGAGCTGTTCGCGGGCGACCTCGTCAAGGGCATCCAAGACCTCGGCGCCGCCGGCATCTCGTGCGCCACGAGCGAGCTCGCGTCGAACGGCGACGGCGGCATGGTCGTCGATCTCGACCAGGTGCTGCTGCGCGACCCCTCGCTGACGGCCGAGGAGATCCTCATGTCGGAGAGCCAGGAGCGCATGATGGCGATCGTCGAGCCGGGCAAGCTCGACGCCTTCCTCGCCGTCACCGCCAAGTGGGATGTCGAGACGAGCGTGCTCGGCGAGGTGACCGACACGGGCCGGCTCATCATCCACTGGAAGGGCGAGACGATCGTCGACGTCGACCCGCGCACCGTCGCGATCGACAGCCCCGTCTATCACCGGCCCTTCGCCCGCCCCGCGTGGCTCGACGCGCTGCAGGCCGACGGCAGCGCCCGGCTCGCCCGGCCGGCCGACGACGCGGCGCTGCGGGCACAGGCGCTGCAGGTGCTCGGCGGCCCGAACCTCGCCGACACGAGCTGGATCACCGACCAGTACGACTACTACGTCGGCGGCAACACGGCGCTCGCGACGCCCGACGATGCGGGCATGATCCGCGTCGACGAGGTCAGCGGGCTCGGCGTCGCGCTCGCGACCGACGCCAACGGCCGCTACTGCCAGCTCGACCCCTATGTGGGCGCTCAGCTCGCCCTCGCGGAGGCGTACCGCAACGTCGCCACGACGGGTGCCGCGCCCCGCGCCGTCAGCGACTGCCTCAACTTCGGCAGCCCCGAGAACCCCGACGTCATGTGGCAGTTCGAGCGCGCGGTGACGGGCCTCGCAGACGCCTGCCTCGAGCTGGGCATCCCCGTCACGGGCGGCAACGTCTCCTTCTACAACCAGACCGGCGACGTGCCCATCCACCCGACCCCCGTCGTCGCCGTCATGGGCGTCATCGACCACGTCGACCGCCGGCTGCCCTCGGGCTGGCAAGACGAAGGCGAGAACCTCTACCTGCTGGGCATCACGCGCGACGAGCTCGACGGCTCGGTGTGGGCCGACGTCGTGCACGGCCACCTCGGCGGCCTGCCGCCGCGCGTCGACCTCGCGGCTGAGAAGAACCTCGCCGGGCTCATGGCGGCCGCGGCCGAAGAGGCGCTCGTCACCTCGGCCCACGACCTCTCCGAGGGCGGCCTGCTCGCGACCCTCGCCGAGGGCGTGCTGCGCTTCGGTGTCGGCGCGCGCGTCTGGCTCACCGAGCTCATGGAGCGCGACGGGGTGGATGCCCTCGCCGCACTGCTCTCGGAGTCGCAGGCCCGCGTGCTCGTCTCGGTCGCCCGTGAGGACGACGTGAAGTTCCGTGGCCTGTGCGAGGGCCGCGACGTGCCCGTGCTGCGCGTCGGCGTGACCGACAGCGAGGTCGACGGCCTCGAGATCCAAGACCGCTTCACCCTGAGCCTCGCCGAGCTGCGGCACGCGCACCGCGACACACTGCCCGCGCGATTCGGGCCGACCGTCGGCGGCTAGACCTCGGGCATAGCCCCCACCACTAGGCTCGCGCCCGTGACGATCACCGGCGCATCATCCCCCGCAGGCCTGACCCTCGCCGAGGTGCGCTCGCGCACCCAGCTCGGCCAGACCAACGTGATGCCGAACGACACCGGCCGCTCGTTCTGGCGCATCATGCAGGCGAACCTCTTCACGCTCTTCAACCTCATCGTGGGCGGCAGCTTCGCGCTGCTGCTCGTGCTCGGCTACTGGCAAGACGCGCTGTTCGGGTTCTTCGTCATCGCCAATGTGGTGATCGGGGTGGCGCAGGAGTTCCGCGCGAAGCTCACCCTCAGCCGCCTCGCGGTGCTCAACGCGCCGAGGGCGCGCGTGCTGCGCGAGGGCTCCGTCGCCGAGATCGCGGTCGGCGAGGTCGTGCTCGACGACGTGCTCGTGCTCGCCGCGGGCGACCAGGTCACGGCCGACGCCGAGGTGCTCGAGGCCCACGGGCTCGACGTCGACGAGTCGCTGCTGACGGGCGAGGCCGATCCGGTGGCGTCCCCCGCGGGGCGCGAACTCATGTCGGGGTCGAGCGTCGTCGCGGGCAGCGGGCTCGCGCGGGTGATCCGCGTCGGCGCCGACTCGTACGCCGCGCGCATCACGGCCGAGGCCAAGCAGTTCTCGCTCGTGCGCAGCGAGCTGCGCAGCGGCATCGCGCGCATCATCAAGTGGATCACCATCCTGCTCCTGCCGGTGGGCGCGATCGTCGTCAACGGCCAGATGCAGGCGGTCGGCGGCTGGGAGTCGGCGATCGCGACGGGCGCCTGGCGCGAGGCGACGGTGGCCTCGACCGCGAGCCTCATCGCGATGATCCCGCAGGGGCTCGTCTTCATGACGAGCGTCGCCCTCGCGGTCGGCGCCGTGAAGCTCGCCCGTCGCGAGGTGCTCGTGCAGGAGCTCGCGGCCGTCGAGGGCCTCGCGCGCGTCGACATGCTGTGCCTCGACAAGACGGGCACGCTCACCGAGGGCCGCATGGTGCTCGATGGCGTGGAGCCGCTCACCGCGCCCGATCTCGATCCCGCGGCCGAGGCCGCCCTCTCGTGGATGGGCGCCGATCGCGACGCCAACGCCACCGCCCGCGCCCTCGCCGAGCGCTTCACGACACCACCGACGGCCGCGCCGGTGCGCGCGATCGAGTTCTCGAGCCGCCGCAAGTGGAGCGCCGTCTCCTTCGCCGACGGGCCCGCCCGAGGCACCTGGGTGGTCGGCGCCCCCGACATCGTCCTGGCCGGGGTGCCCGATGCGGCGGATGCTCTCGCACGGTTCGCCGCGCGCGCGACAGCCGGCCAGCGCACGGTCGTGCTCGCCCGCACCGATGTCATCCTCGACCCGCCGGTCGAGCCGGCCGAGGGCGAGCGGGAGCCCGAGCCCGAGCTGCCCGCGGGGCTGCGCGCCGTCGCCCTCGTGTCGTTCCGCGAGAAGGTGCGCGGCGACGCGCCGGAGACGCTGGGGTACTTCCGCGAGCAGGAGGTCGAGCTGTGCGTCATCTCGGGCGACGATCCGCGCACGGTCGCCGCGGTCGCGCGCGAGGCGGGCATCCTGCACGAAGGCCCCGGGTTCGACGCGCGCACCCTGCCGACCGACGAGGCCGGGCTCGACGCGATCATGGCCGAGCACCGCGTCTTCGGGCGCGTGACCCCCGAGCAGAAGAAGGCCATGGTGCTCTCGCTGCAGCGCCTCGGGCACACGGTCGCGATGACGGGCGACGGCGTCAACGACGCGCTCGCGCTCAAGCACGCCGACCTCGGCATCGCGATGGGCTCCGGTGCCGCGGCGACGCGCGCGGTCGCCCGGCTCGTGCTGCTCGACGGGCAGTTCAGCCGCCTACCGCGCATCGTCGCCGAGGGGCGGCAGGTCATCGCGAACGTCGAGCGGCTCGCGAAGCTGTTCCTGTCGAAGACGACCTACGCCATCCTCTTCGCGGTCGTGTTCGGCGCGCTGCTGTGGCGGCAGCTGTCGATCGTCGACGGCCTCACGTTCGGGCTGCCCGCGCTCGTGCTCGCGCTGCTGCCGAACATCCAGCGCTACCGGCCGGGGTTCCTGAGGCGGGCGGCGCGGTTCTGCATCCCCTCGGGGCTCATCGTCGGCGGCACGCTCATCTCGGTGGTCACCTACGCCTACCTCGGCGGCGCAGAGGCCGCGGTCGTGCAGACCACCGCTGTCATCACGCTCACGCTCACGGCGCTCTGGGTGCTCGTGATCCTGTCGCGCCCGTTCACGCTCGTGACGAGCCTCGTCGTCGTCGCGGCCTACCTCGGGCTGCCCGTGCTGCTGCTCAT
>LNFD01000410.1 GCA_001464255.1 Actinomycetales bacterium Ga0077552
ATCCGGCGAAAAGGGGTTGCGGGCGTGGCACGGATTCTGATAGCCGAGGATGAGCCAGATATCCTCCTGCTGATCGAGCTCCGGCTCGCCCGCGAAGGCCACACCGTGCTCACCGCAACGAACGGCGTCGACGCCCTGAAACTTGCGATCGACGAGCGCCCCGACCTGCTCGTGCTCGACTGGATGATGCCCGGCTTCAGCGGCGTCGAGGTGTGCGCCGCGCTGCGCGTGCACCGCGAGGCGCGCATGACGCGCGTGCTCATGCTCACCGCACGGGCGCAGGAGAGCGACCTGCAGGCGGCCTACGAGGCGGGCGTCGACGAGTTCCTCATCAAGCCGTTCCGGCCGGGCGAGCTGCAAGAGCGCGTCGCCGCGCTGCTGGCGCGCGCATGACCGCGCCCCACCCGTCGCCCGACATGCTGCTCGGCCCCGTGCTCGACGGCCTGCGCCGCCGCCCCGATGTCGAGGCGCCCGAGCTGCGCGCGTGGGACGCCGCCGACCGCTACCTGCTCGACACTGCGGCGCCGTGGCTGCGCGAGAGCCCGGCCGCCGTAGTCGTCGTCGATGACACGCACGGCGCGCTCTCCCTTGGCGCGCTCGCGCTCGGTGCGCAGCGGGTGCGCGTGCACCAGGACTCGCTCATCGCCCGGTACGCCCTCGCCGCGAACGCCGCGGGGGCGGGCGCGACCGCGATCGAGCAGCACCCCCTCGAGCAGGTCATGACCCCGGATGCCCCGCTCGCGCTGCTGCGCCTGCCCCGCTCGCTCGACCGCCTCGATGCCGTCGCCCGCCTGCTGGCCGCGCACGCGCATCCCGATGCCGTGCTCATCGCCGGCAACATGCTCAAGCACATGACGCCCGCTCAGAACGAGGTGCTGCGCGCGAGCTTCGAGCGCGTCGACGTCTCGCTCGCGCGCGGCAAGGCGCGTCTGCTCACCGCGCGGGGGTCGCGCCACCTCGCGCCCGTCGAGCCCGCCCGCGGCTACGACCCCGACCACGAGCTGCACATCGTCGCGCTGCCGGGGGTGTTCGCGGGTGCATCGCTCGACATCGGCACGCGGGCGATGCTCGATGCCCCAGAGGGGCTGCCCGCCTACGCGACCGCCATCGACCTGGCGTGCGGCTCGGGCGTGCTCGCGGCCTTCCTCGCGCGCCGCGCGCCCGGGGCGCGCGTCATCGCGAGCGACGTCTCGGCCGTCGCGGTGCAGAGCGCGGCGCTCACGGCCGCGGCGAACGGCGTCGCGGTCGAGGCCGTGCTCGACGACGGCCTCTCGCAGCAGCCCGATGCGAGCGCTGATCTCGTCGTGCTCAACCCGCCCTTTCACGTGGGGGCGGCCGTGCACACGGGCATCGCGCTGCGGCTGTTCGCCGAAGCGGGCCGCGTGCTGCGGCCCGGCGGGCAGCTGTGGGCCGTCTGGAACAGCCACCTCGCCTACGCGCCGGCGCTCGAGCGCGCGGTCGGCCCGACGCGGCAGGCGGCCCGCACCCCGAAGTTCACGGTGACGGTGTCGCGTCGCCGGTGACCGCGCCGCGGCTACTGGTCGCGGTAGCGCACCGCCGCGGCGAGCTTCTCAGCCAGCTGCGCGGCGGTGAAGCGCGGCCCGTAGCCGGGGGTGTCGCGCTGGATGCGCCAGCTCTCGGCGAGCCCGCCGCCGTTCACGGCGTCGAAGCCGAGCTGCTCGACGAGCGCGCTGACGCGCTCGACCGCGACCGCGTCGTCGCCGTAGACCATGAGCGCGCGCCGGTCAGGCGTGCCCGCGGGCTGGGCGTGCTCGGCGATGTGCAGCGCGGGGATGTGATTGAACGCCTTCACGACCGTCGCCCCCGCGACGTGCCGGGCCACGTATTCGGCGGTGGTCAGGCTCTCGTCGTCGAGCTCGGCGATGTGACCGTCGCGCGCCGGGTAGTAGTTGTTCGTGTCGATCACGATGCGCCCGTCGAGCAGCGTGCTCGGGATGCTCGTCACGGCTCCGAGCGGGATCGTCACGACGACGAGGTCGCCGGCCTGCGCCGCCTGCTCGACGGTGCCCGCCGTGGCGAGCTCGCCCAGCTCGGCGATGAGCGGCGTGACGACGCGGTGCCCCGCGCGGGTGAACGCGCGCGCGAGGGCGCCGCCGATGTTGCCGGAGCCGATGATGCCGATGGTCTGCGCGGGGATGCTCGAGGTCATGCACGGTGCAAGGCGCGTCCCGCGCCGGGTATTCCCCGTGCGCGCCTGGCTAGGCTGGCGGCGTGCGAGAACCGGAGCGCCCCCGCGACGCGCTGATGCCCGAGGTCTCGTGCGTCATCGTGACGAGCCGCCTGCGGCCCGGGCTCGACGGCGGCTACACCGTCGCGACGATGCAGCGGGCCGCGCTGCTCGCCGAGGCGGGGCTGCCGGTCACGCTCCTGACGGTCGACCTGCACCCCGACTACGGCCCCTTCGCCGCCGAGTTCCGGCGCCTCGGCCTCGCCGACGAGAACACGGTCATGCGCAACCTGCTCGACGAGGTGCGCGCCCGCCCGGCGCTGCTGCGAGACGCCGCCGACCCCGGCCTCGCTCCGACCATCACCCCGGTGAGCTCGACCCCCGACGCCCCCGAGCTCGACGCGCACGGCCACCCCTGGCGCCGGCTCGTGCGCGGCGACGACGGGGGCATCGTGCACACCGACTTCTTCGACGCCGAGGGCGCCCCGCTCTTCCGGCTGCCGTACCTCGCGCGGCCCGACTGGTGGCGCGCGCCTGTCGTCATCGACGTGCTCGGGCCCGCGGGCGAGCGGCTCGGCGGGCTCGCCGGCTTCCGCGGGCTCTACCGTGCGTGGGTCGACGCGGTCGTGGCCGAGCTCGTGGCCGAGCATCCCGAGCGGCCGATCGTCGCGATCGCCGAGGCGCGCCAGGTGGGCGAGCTGCTCATCGGCACCCCCGCACTGCACCTCGTGCACACCGTGCACAACGCGCACACCCTGCCCCCGCACGCCTGGAACAGCCCGATCGACGTCACGTGGCGCGGCTGGCTCGACACCCTGCCGGGCTACGACGCCGTCGTGTGGCTCACGCACGAGCAGCGCGCCGACGTCGTGCGCCTGCGCGGCGCGGAGGAGGCGCCCGGCTGGGTCATCCCGCATCCGGCGCGGGTGCCCGATGACGTCGCGCGGCATCCCGAGACGGTCGCGGGCGCTGCGGGCCGCGAGGCGCACCGCGCGGTCATGGTCGCGCGCCTCGCGGCGCAGAAGCGCATCGACCACGCGATCCGGGCTTGGGCGCAGGTGGTGGCCGAGATCCCGGATGCCCGCCTCGACATCTACGGCGACGGCGCCCTGCGCGCCGAGCTGCAGGCGCTCATCGACGAGCAGGGCCTCGCCGAACACGTGACCCTGCACGGGCATGTCGCCGCGGCGCCCGAGCAGACGCGCACGGCGGCCTGCCTGCTCGTGACGAGCGTGTACGAGGGGCAGTCGCTCGCGATCGCCGAGGCCATGGCGCGCGGGTGCCCGGCGGTCTCGTACGACATCGCCTACGGCCCGGCCGAGATGATCGAGGACGGCGTCTCGGGCCTGCTCGTAGCGCCGGGCGACGTCGCGGCGCTCGCCGCCGCCGTGGTGGGCCTGCTGCGCGACCAGGATCGTCTCGACCGCTTCTCGCGTGCGGCGCTCGCGTGGGCCGAGTCGGCCGGACCCGAGCGCGCGCTCGCCCAGTGGCGCGATCTGCTGGCGACCGTGACGGCGCAGCCTCCGCGTTCGCCGTGAGCGTGCGCCGGGGGCTGGTTCCCCTGGCGCCCCCCGAGCATGGCGCGTAAACTTGAGTCAGCACGACTCAGGTTTGTCGTGCCCCCAGCCTCCAGGAGTGCACACGATGGCCAACATGCAGGGCGCCCCCTCCAGTCAGGAGCAGCAGAAGTCTGCCCTCGAGCAGTACGGCGTCAACCTCACCGAGATCGCCCGCTCGGGCAAGCTCGACCCCGTCATCGGCCGCGACGCCGAGATCCGTCGCGTCAGCCAGGTGCTCAGCCGCCGCACGAAGAACAACCCCGTGCTCATCGGCGAGCCGGGCGTCGGCAAGACCGCCGTCGTCGAGGGCCTCGCGCAGCGCATCGTCGCGGGCGACGTGCCCGACTCGCTCAAGGACAAGCAGCTCGTGGGCCTCGACCTCGCGGCCCTCGTGGCCGGCGCGAAGTACCGCGGCGAGTTCGAAGAGCGCCTCAAGGCCGTGCTCAAAGAGATCGACGAGTCGAACGGCCAGGTCATCACCTTCATCGACGAGCTGCACACGCTCATGGGCGCGGGCGGCGGCGAGGGCTCGGTCGCGGCCGCGAACATGCTCAAGCCCATGCTGGCCCGCGGCGAGCTGCGCATGATCGGCGCGACGACGCTCAACGAGTACCGCGAGCACATCGAGAAGGACGCCGCGCTCGAGCGCCGCTTCCAGCAGGTCTTCGTCGGCGAGCCGAGCGTGGAGGACACGGTCGCGATCCTCCGCGGCCTCAAGGAGCGCTACGAGGCGCACCACAAGGTGTCGATCGCCGACAGCGCCCTCGTCGCCGCGGCATCCCTCAGCAATCGCTACATCACGAGCCGCCAGCTGCCCGACAAGGCCATTGACCTCGTCGACGAGGCCGCGAGCCGACTCAAGATGGAGATCGAGTCGAGCCCCGTCGAGCTCGACGAGCTCAAGCGCGCGGTCACCCGCCTCGAGATCGAGGAGCTCGCCCTGAAGAAGGAGAAGGACGAGGCCTCGAAGGCGCGGCTCGCGAAGCTGCGCGACGAGCTGAAGGAGAAGACGGCGCAGCGGGATGCCCTGCAGCAGCGCTGGACCATCGAGAAGTCGGGGCTGACCGCCGTCGGCGAGCTCAAGACGCGCCTCAACGACGCGCGCATCGCGCTCGACCGCGCCATGCGCGAGGGCGAGTACCAGCAGGCCTCGAAGCTCAACTACGAGATCATCCCGGGCATCGAGCGGCAGCTCGCCGAGGCCGAGAGCGTCGAGAGCGGCCCGCGCATGGTCAACGACCAGGTGACCGACGACGACATCGCCGCGGTCGTCGCCGCGTGGACGGGCATCCCCGTCGACAAGCTCACGCAGGGCGAGACCGAGAAGCTCTTGACGCTCGAGGCCGAGCTCGGCAAGCGCATCATCGGCCAGCGCGATGCGGTCGCCGCCGTGAGCGAGGCCGTGCGCCGCACGCGCGCGGGCATCAGTGACCCCGACCGGCCCACCGGCTCATTCCTGTTTCTCGGGCCCACCGGCGTCGGCAAGACCGAGCTCGCCAAGGCGCTCGCCGACTACCTGTTCGACGACGAGAAGTCGATGGTGCGCATCGACATGAGCGAGTACGGCGAGAAGTTCAGCGTCTCGCGCCTCATCGGCGCCCCTCCCGGCTACGTCGGCTACGAGCAGGGCGGGCAGCTGACCGAGGCCGTGCGCCGCCGCCCCTACTCGGTGATCCTGCTCGACGAGGTCGAGAAGGCGCACCCCGAGGTCTTCGACCTCCTGCTGCAGGTGCTCGACGACGGCCGGCTGACCGACGGCCAGGGCCGCACGGTCGACTTCCGCAACACGATCCTCATCCTCACCTCGAACCTCGGCTCGCAGCTGCTCATCGACCCGTCGCTCGACTGGGATGCCAAGGTCGCGGGCGTCAACGACATCGTGCGGCAGGCCTTCAAGCCCGAGTTCGTCAACCGCCTCGACGACATCGTCGTGTTCTCGCCGCTCTCGACCGACGACCTCGGCCAGATCGTCTCGCTGCAGATCGACCGCCTCGAGCGCCGCCTGAGCGAGCGGCGCCTGCAGCTGGCGGTGACGCCGGATGCCCGCACCTGGCTCGCCGAGCGCGGCTACGACCCCGTGTACGGCGCGCGGCCGCTGCGCCGGCTCATGCAGCACGAGATCGACGACGCGCTCGCCCGCGCCATCCTCTCGGGCACGATCGCCGACGGCGACGTCGTGCGGGTCGATGTGTCGCTCGCAGGTGACGACCTCGTCGTCGCCCGCATGGACGGCGTCTAGCTCAGGGCCGCGCGCACGGCGAGCGCGATGACGAGCGCACCGCCGACGAGCGCGGTGACGCGGGCGCCCGTCGGCCCCGTCAGCACGCGCCCGACGAGCGATCCGGCCGTCGTCAGCAGCAGCTGCCAGCTGAGCGAGGCGGCGAAGGCGGCGAGCACGAAGACCGTGCGCTCGACGGCGCCGGCGTCGACCGCGAGGGTCGAGCTGCCGACGAGCGCCGCGAAGTAGACGACCGTCACGGGGTTGACGAGCGTGAGCGCGCCGACCGTGACGAACAGTCGCCGGAAGGTCGTCGTGCGCACGCGCGGCTCTCGAGGAGCATCCGCCCGCCCCGAATCGCCCGCGAGAGGTGCGGCCTCGACGGGGGTCGACCGCGGGCGCAGCCCCGGCAGGGCGAGCACGACCCCGAGCACGAGCAGCACGGCGACCGAGACCCAGCGCAGGGGCTCTTCGACCCGCGCGATGAGCGGGGCGATGACGGCGCCCGCCGTGACGGCGATCGTCGCGTAGACGCCATCGACGGTCGCGGCGCCGAACGCCCCACCGGCAGCGATGCGGGCACCGTGCTGCGCGCCGAGCGTGATGAGCAGCGCGGCGATCGCGCCGACCGGGATGGCGATCGCATACCCCGCGATCGCGCCTGCGAGCAGAGCATCCAGCACGCGTGTCCTCTCGATCGGCGGCCTGCGGGCCGGACCGACGAGACTACAACAGTGCCGGCATGACCTCGTTCTCGAACAGCTCGATGCCGCTCGTGTCGTAGGCGGCCTCGGCGAAGTAGGTGATCGCGTAGGTCATGCCGAGCGCCTGCATGGCCTGCAGCCGCTCGATCAGCTGCTCGGGCGTGCCCGCGAGCCCCGTGCCGTTGCGCAGGTCGGCGACAGCCTTCGTCGCGCGCTCGGCGCCGATGAACCGCGTCAGCCGCGCCTCGATCGCGGCGATGCGGTCGGCGACCTCGGCCTCGTCGCGGCCGACCACGGTGTTGTAGTTCGACGAGCGCGTGATGGCGTCAAAGCTCGTGCCGAGCCGCTCGCAGTGGCCGCGGAGGATCTCGCTCTTCGCCGCGAACTCCTCCGCGCTGCCGCCGAAGTTCGTGTACTGCCCGTACTGCGCCGCGATGCGCAGCGTCACTTTCTCGCCGCCGCCGGCGATCCAGAGCGGGATGCCCTCCTTCTGAACCGGCAGCGGCCGCACGATCGCGCCGTCGACCTGGAAGTAGCGGCCGTCGAGCGTCGCCGTGCCCTGCGACCAGGCCTGCCGCATGATCTGCACGCCCTCGTCGAGCGCACGCAGGCGGTCGCCGATCTCGGGGAACCCGTAGCCGTAGGCGCGCCACTCGTGCTCGTAC
Source organism: Actinomycetales bacterium Ga0077552 (assembly GCA_001464255.1). Taxonomy (GTDB): domain Bacteria; phylum Actinomycetota; class Actinomycetes; order Actinomycetales; family Microbacteriaceae; genus Microcella. The sequence continues at coordinate 7,335 of LNFD01000410.1, forward strand.
CAGCCGCCGCCGATGCCCATCTCGACACGGCCGCCCGACACGTGGTCGACCGTCGCGGCGACCTTCGCGAGGTAGGCGGGGTTGCGGTAGCCCATGCACGTGCACATCTGGCCGAGGCGCACGCGCTCGGTGACGGCGCCGAAGGCCGACATGAGGCTCCACGCCTCGTGCGTCGCCTCATCGCTCGGCACGGGCACGGTGTGGAAGTGGTCGTAGACCCAGATCGACTCCCACCGGCCGGCGTCGGCGTGCAGCGCGAGGCGCTTCATCACCGCCCACTGGTCGGTCGGCTCGATGTCGACGAGGTCGTGGCGCCAGCCCTGGGGGATGAAGAGTCCGAATCTCATGCGCCCCACGCTACGCCTGGGGCCCGGCCTTCCGCGCGGCGCGCTTCTCTCGCGCCGCCTTCGCCGAGGCCGCCGCGCGCTTCGCGAGGTCGACGCCCTGCCGGTTGAGGCGCTTCGCCCGCTCGCTCTCGGTGCCGAGGATGGCGAGGCCGCCGAGCGCGATGAGCGTGCCCGGCCCGGGCAGGGGCATGAGCACGACGCCGAGGCCCACGGTCGTGCCGCCGACGACCTTCACGCCCGTGCGGTAGGCCTGGTCGAGCTTCGGCCGGCGGCGGATCGCCTCGCGCGCCGAGGCCGCCGCCGCGCGCGGCCTCGTGATGCGGGGCACGGCACCCGCGGCCTCGTACCCGGCGTCGCCGGGCTGCAGGATGCGCGGGTCGGGGCTGCTCACTCCTCCAGCCTGCGCGCCCCGGCTTGGAGACCGCCCGGAATCAGGCGCGCGAGAGCTCCTGCCGCACGACCTCGAGGAAGCCGTCGATGTCGGCCTCGGTCGTGTCGAAGGCGCACATCCAGCGCACCTCGCCGCGCGCGCGATCCCAGTCGTAGAAGCGCACGCGCTCGCGGATGCGGTCGGCGGCGTCGTTCGCCAGGAGGGCGAACACAGCGTTGGCCTGCGTGGGCTGGCTGAAGCCGAGCGACCCGGCGGGCACGTCGCCCGCGGCGAGCATCCCCTCGAGGCCCGCGCGGAGGCGAGCGGCCATGGCGTTCGCGTGGCTCGCCGAGCGGATGCCCAGGCCCTCGTCGAAGAGCGTCAGCAGCTGCGCCGAGATGAAGCGCATCTTGCTCGCGAGCTGCATGTTCATCTTGCGCAGGTAGATGAGCCCCTCGACGCGGGAGGGGTCGAGCACGACGATCGCCTCGGCGCCCAGCAGCCCGTTCTTCGTGCCGCCGAGCGAGAGCACGTCGACGCCGGCGTCGGCGGTGAAGGCGCGCAGGCTCGTGCCGAGGGCGGCGGCGGCGTTCCAGACGCGGGCGCCGTCGAGGTGCAGGGCCATGCCGTGCGCGTGC
>LNFD01000411.1 GCA_001464255.1 Actinomycetales bacterium Ga0077552
ACGACCTACGTCTACGCCGAGGGCCGCTGGCGCGTCGGCGCGCACCAGCAGTCGCCCGCCGCCGACTAGGGCCGCGCCCGCCGAACCCGGATCGGCCCCTTCGCCGTCGAGGGGTCGACGACCCGGCCGCCCTGCGTGATCTCGACCTCGCCCGCCGCGACGAGGCGCCGCGCCGCGCGCCGGGCGGGCTCCATGAGGTCGCGCCAGGCCTCCTCGTCCTCGCCGCCGACAGCCCGCGCCGCCTCGCTCGGGCAGATCGTCGCCCCGCTGGCCCGGCCGGCCAGCAGGCTCCGGATGCTCTCCTCGAGCGCCCGATCCACGGGCCGCACGCCCCGGGCCCGGCAGGCATCGCTGCACCAGCGCACGGCATCCCAGTCGCGCGCCCACTTCGCCCGCCACTCGATGCGCCGGCCGCACGAGCCGCAGGTCTTCTCGGCGCGCTCGTCGGCGGATTCCTCTGCCTGCCCACGCCGCCGACCCATGCCGCCATGATGCCCGGCGAACCCGACGACTAGCTTCGAGCGGGCGCTCCGCCCGCGCGGCGCTCGCGAGCGAGCAGCAGCCCGACCGCGGCGATGACGGCCACGGCGATCGCGGTGCCGCCGAACAGCAGCAGCGCTCCGCCCGCCTCGTAGGCGAGCCCCGAGACGCCGGCCGCGATCGTGGCGGCCGCGAGGCCGATGCCGCGCAGCAGCCCCTGCGCCGAGCCCGCGCGGGCCGGGTCGACGGCGTGCGCCATCGCGGCCGCGGCGCCGATGAAGGCGAGCGCCTGGCCGGTCGACTCGACGAAGCCCATGCCCGTCGCGATGAAGGGGTTGCCCACGAACCCGTAGAGCGTGACGATCGGCAGGAGGATGAGCATGCCGCGCCAGTAGGCCGAGACGCCGCCGCGGCGATCGGCGAGGCGGCCCGCCCAGCCGGCGACGAGCACGTAGGGCACAGCGAAGAGCGCGTAGCTCGCGGCCGTGAGCACGGGGCCCGCCCCGATGTCGGCCATGAAGCGCGGCCACACGCCGTCGTAGGCGCCGGTCGGCACCATGACGGCCGCGTAGAGCAGCACGATGCCGACGATGCGGGGGCTGCGCAGCAGGTCGAGGCTCGTGCGCGGGGCGCTCGAACCGAAGCGCAGCGTGCGGTCGGCATCCGTGCCGTCGAAGCCGAGCACGCCCGCGGCGATGCCGCCGGTGGCCGGTTGCGGGTCGTCGGCGCGGAAAGCCGTCGCCGCCGCCTCGCGGAACCCGATGAGCACCGGCACGAGCGCGACGAGCACGATGACGGCCGCGACCGCGAGGATCGCCCCCGGGTCGGCGATCGCGAGCGCGAGGCCCGAGGCGAGCGGGCCGACGGCGATGCCCGCGAGCTCGGCCGCGCCGAGGCGGCCGAGCAGCTCGCCGCTACGAATGACGAAGATGCCGAAGCCGAAACCGCCCACCGCGCGGCCGGCGATGAGCTGCCAGCCCTCGACCGCGATAGCGCTGAGGCCCAGCGAGGCGGCGACCATCACGACACCGATGACGGCCATGAGGCGCGCGTGCCCGCGGTCGGCGGCGGGGGCGACAAGCAGCTCGGCGACGAGCGCCGAGGCGAAGCCCGCCGCCGCGAGGTAGCCGATCTCGGCCGTCGTGACGCCGAGCGAGTTCTGCAGGGCGGGGATGAGCGGGAAGATCACGAACGAGGCCGACGACAGCAGCACCATGGCCGTGACGACGCTCGGCACGAGGAGGCGTGCCTGCCGGTGGTGCGCGTTCATGGTGACGATCATCCCGTTCTCTTGTTATCCAACTGGACAACAACGCTAGCACGCCCTATCCGGTTGGACAATATCGCGGTCTCGCGGCCTATGCTCGTGCCGTGGCAGAACGCAAGAGCGCCGAGCGCAAGTCGAGCGACGAGCGCCGCGATGAGATCGTGCGCGCCACCCTGCGCCTCGTGGCCGCCAAGGGCTTCGCGGGCGTCACGCTGCGCGAGGTCGCGACCGAGGTCGGCGTCGTGCACGGGCTGATTCGCCACTACTTCACGAGCCGCGACGAGCTCGTCGCCGCCGCCTTCGACTTCGCCGTCACGAGCGAGCTCGCGAGCGACCGCGCGCTGCTCGACGGCCTCGACCCCGTCGCGGCGCTCGCCGGCTGGCTCGCCGCGACCCCCGAAGACCACTACCGCGTCTGGATCGACGCGTGGAGCGAGGCCCCCCGCACCCCGCCGCTCGCCGCCGCGCTCGACCGCCACCATCGCGACTGCGAGCGCATCCTGACCAGCGTCATCGAGCGGGTCGTGGATGCCGGGCTCGGCGCGAGTGCCGACCCCGCGGCCGACTCGCGCCTGCTCACCGCTGTCGCCGACGGGGTCGCCGTGCAGCACCACGCGGTCGGCGTCATCGACGTCGACGAGGCGAACGCGATCGTCTTCGCCGTCGCCGAGCGGCAGCTGGCGCTCGAGCCCGGCAGCCTCGCGCGCGCCAACCCCGTGCCCGCCCGCGGGCAGTGGGCCGAGGGTGCTGCTCGATAGACTCAAGGGCAAGCCCTCTCCATCTCTCGAAGGGACCACCCATGCCTGCCGTCGTCATCATCGGCGCCCAGTGGGGCGATGAAGGAAAAGGCAAGGCGACCGACCTCCTCGCTGGCCGCATCGACTACGTCGTCAAGTTCAACGGGGGCAACAACGCCGGCCACACCGTCGTCGTCGGCGACGAGAAGTACGCCCTGCACCTGCTGCCGAGCGGAATCCTCACCGAGGGCGTCACACCCGTCATCGCCAACGGCGTCGTCATCGACATCGAGGTGCTCTTCGGCGAGCTCACGGCGCTCAGCGCGCGCGGCGTCGACGTCTCGAAGCTGCTCATCAGCGCCAACGCCCACGTCATCACGCAGTACCACCGCACGATGGACAAGGTGACCGAGCGCTTCCTCGGCAAGCGCCAGATCGGCACGACGGGCCGCGGCATCGGGCCCGCCTACGCCGACAAGATCAACCGCGTCGGAATCCGCATGCAAGACCTCTTCGACGAGAACATCCTGCGCCAGAAGGTCGAGGGCGCCCTCAACGTCAAGAACCACCTGCTCGTCAAGGTCTACAACCGACGCGCGATCACGGTCGACGAGGTCGTGGAGGAGCTGCTGAGCTACGCCGACCGCCTGCGGCCCATGGTCGTCGACACGGGCCTCGTGCTGCACCAGGCGCTCGAGCGCGGCGAGACCGTGCTCTTCGAGGGCGGCCAGGCGACCATGCTCGACGTCGACCACGGCACCTACCCCTTCGTCACCTCCTCGAGCGCGACGAGCGGCGGCGCGGCCACGGGCTCGGGCATCGGCCCCAACCGCATCGACCGCGTCATCGGCATCGTCAAGGCCTACACGACGCGCGTCGGCTCGGGCCCCTTCCCGACCGAGCTCTTCGACGAGTCGGGCGAGTTCCTCCGCAAGACGGGCTTCGAGTTCGGCACCACGACGGGCCGCCCCCGCCGCTGCGGCTGGTACGACGCCCCCATCGCGCGCTACACCGCGCGCGTCAACGGCGTCACCGACTTCGTCATGACCAAACTCGACGTGCTCACGGGGCTCGAGAGCATCCCGGTCTGCGTCGCCTACGACGTCGACGGCGTGCGCGTCGACGAGGTGCCGGTCTCGCAGAGCGACTTCCACCACGCGAAGCCGATCTACGAGAACCTGCCGGGCTGGTCGGAGGACATCACGGGTGCCCGCACCTTCGACGACCTGCCGAAGAACGCGCAAGACTACGTGCTCGCGATCGAGGCCATGAGCGGCGCGCGCATCTCGGCCATCGGCGTCGGGCCGGGCCGCGACGCCATCGTCGTGCGGCACGACCTGCTCGACTGACCCTGCTCATGACGGCGGCCGACCTGCCCTACGCGGCGCTCGAGGGGCACGGCCTGCGGCTCGAACCCTACGTACCCGCGCACCTGCCGGGCCTCACCGCCGCCCTCGGGCGGCCCGAGGTCTTCGCCGGCGGCTGGGGCGGCGGGCCCGCCGGGGCGCGCTCGGGCGACGACTTCGCCGCGTGGCTGCCGACCTACCTGCCGATCGGGCGCGCGCACGTGTACGTGATTCGGGATGCTGCGCGCACGATCATCGGCACCTCGACGATCCTCGACCTCGCCCCCGCGGCCGAGTCGGCCCACATCGGTTACACCGCGTACACACCAGGGGCGTGGGGATCATCCGTCAACCCGGCGGCGAAGCTCCTGCTGCTCGGCCACCTGTTCGACCACGGGTACGGCCGCGTGAAGCTGCAGGCCGACGTGCGCAACGCGCGCTCGCGCGCGGGCATTGAGAAGCTCGGGGCGCAGTTCGAGGGAATCGCTCGGCGCGACGCGCAGCGCGCCGACGGCTCGTGGCGCGACGCGGCCGTCTACTCCATCGTCGTCGACGAGTGGCCGGCCGTGCGGGCGGGGCTGCTGAGCCGGCTGAGAGAGCCGCTGGACTAGGCGCCGGCGACCGACCCGAACCAGACGAGCCCGAGCCAGATGCCGCCGAGGGCGGGCACGATCGCAGTGCCGAGGGCGAGCATCCAATCGCCCGCACTCGGGTGGTTCTCGCCGGGGGCGGAGGGTGCGCGCAGCGAGAGCGCGTGCGGGCGGGCGGGGTGGGCCTCCCAGAAGGGGCGGCCCTGGGCATCCACCCGCCCCAGCAGCATGCGCTGCGGCGCCGCCCGCAGCATGAGCACGAGCGGGGCGAGCCCCATGACGACGAACATGATGCCGATGAGCAGGCCCGAGAGGTCGCCGAACAGCACGAACGAGCGGAAGAAGGTGACGGCGAGGCTCACGAAGAGCGCGGGCCAGGCGAAGGCGAGCATCGAGACGCCGAAGCCCTGCGCGAGCGCCGAGCCGATGAACACCGCGACGAGCCCGCCGAGGATGCTGCCCGGCGTGAACGCGACGATGGCGTCGGTGCACTCGACCGCGATCTCGAAAGGGCCGCCGCGCGCGCAGTAGCCGCCCAGATCGGCGAGCGCGCGCACGGCCTGGAAGAGCAGCGTGATCGCGAGCGCCCCCGAGAACCAGCCGAAGGCCGAGCCGAGAACACGGGTGGCGGCGGCATCGCGCCAGGTGCGGCGCGCGGGCGCATCGGTCGTCATGGCGCCACTGTAGGGCCGAGCCCGGCCGCAGGTCGAGAGGGGCCGGATGCCTCGCGCGCGTTACGCTCGTGGCATGGATGACGCTGCCATCGCCGAGCTCACCTCGCTGCGGCGCAGCATCGACAACATCGATGCCGCGCTCATCCACCTGCTCGCCGAGCGCTTCAAGTGCACGCAGGCCGTCGGTCGCCTCAAGGCCGCCACGAACATGCCGCCGAGCGACCCCGAGCGCGAGCGCGTGCAGATCGAGCGGCTGCGCGCCCTCGCCACCGAGGCGCAGCTCGACCCGGCCTTCGCCGAGAAGTGGTTCAACTTCATCGTCGCCGAGGTCATCCACCACCACGAGCAGATCGCCACCACGGGCACGATCGCGACCGATACCGAGTGAGCACCCCGGCCCCACCCCGCTCCTCCGACGCGTGGATCGCGCTGCAGTTCACCCTCGCCGGGGTCGTCTGGGGCGCGAGCTTCCTCTTCATCGCCCTCGCGCTCGAGGGGCTCTCGCCCGTGCAGGTCGCCACGGGCCGCACGCTGTTCGGCGCGATCACCCTCGGGCTCATCGCGCTCGTCACGCGCGACCGCCTGCCGCGATCGGGGCGCGTGTGGGCGCACCTGCTGCTGCTCTCGGTGACCTTCGCGGTCATCCCGTACATGCTGTTCGCCTGGGCGCAGCAGTACGTCGCCTCGGGCGTCGCGAGCATCTTCAACGCGACGACGCCGATCATGACGGCGCTCATCGCGGGGCTCGCCTTCCGCATCGAGAAGCTCACGCGAGAGCAGGTGCTCGGCATCGTCGTCGGCATCATCGGGGTCGTCGTGATCGTCGGGCCGTGGCAAGGCATCGAGCCGGGTTCGGGCGGCATCGCGCCCTACCTCGCCCTGCTCGGCGCGACCGCCTGCTACGGCTTCAGCCTCTCGTACATGCGGCGCTTCCTCGCCGACAGCGGGGTCAGCGCGATCGTGTTCAGCTTCGTCATGATCGGCCTCGCGGCGGTGTGGATGCTGCTGCTGACGCCCGTCATCGGCGCCGACCCCGTCACTCTCACGCCGACGGTGATCATCGCCATCGTGCTGCTCGGAGCCCTCGGCACGGGCCTCGCCTATGCCTGGAACCAGAACGTCGTGCGCGCCTGGGGACCAACGCGGGCCGCGACGGTCACCTACATCTCGCCGCCCATCGGCGTGCTGCTCGGCGTGCTCGTGCTCGGCGAGACCCTCGTCTGGAACGAGCCGGT
>LNFD01000412.1 GCA_001464255.1 Actinomycetales bacterium Ga0077552
CGCGACCAGCCGGGTCAGCTCGGGCTGCTCCTCCGCCGGATCGATGAAGGGGTACTTGTGGTTGTCGAAGAGCCGGAAGAAGGCGTCGAGCCGCACGTCGACGCTCGAGGGCTGCACCATGCTCAGATCGAGCGGATCGAGGCCGATGCGGCCCGACGTCAGTTCGGCCCGGATATCGCGGTCGCTCAGCAGCATGCGGCCAGCCTAGCGAGATGGTTATGCTTACTCACGCGACCTGGTGCCCGAGACGGGCGTCGGCGCTGGCGTCGCGGCAATGGCCAGAAATGGCCATTGCTCCAAGCTCCAGCGCGCGGGGATGTAGTTCAATGGCAGAACTTCAGCTTCCCAAGCTGATAGCGCGGGTTCGATTCCCGTCATCCCCTCCGTGTGATGTCTCACGACATCGTGGACGGCTGAACCCCCAATCTCGGGGTTTGCCCGTTTTTCACTTCTTGGCCTGGTAGCCCTTGTTGGGGTCGATGAGGTGTTCCGCGATGACCTCGCCCTCGGGGGTGATCGTGACGGCATAGAGCCCGTGGATGAGCACGATCACGGCCGTGCGTGCCAGGCCTCGCCCGTAGCCCAGGTGCATCATGCGGTTGCCGAAGCGCAGTGAGACTTTGCCGTGCGCGTCGATGGTGTCGTAGCGGACCCGCCAAATGTTCGGGTCATCCGGTTGCGTCGGTGCGGCCTTCGGAATCAGTGTGTAGGCGAAGGCGGGCGTGCGCCGGTTCAACGAACGGTGCGGTCGGTGCTGGTTGTAGTGCTCCACGAACTCATCCAGCTCGCGCTGAAGTTCTTCAAGGCTGCTCGCGGGGCGCACCGCGAGGCGTTTCTTCAACGTCTGCCAGAACCGCTCGATCTTGCCTTGAGTGGTCGGCTTGTAGGGGCGTCCGTTCTTCTGGGTGATGCCGTGCAGGGCCAAGAGCGTCTCGAACGCGTTTCCGCCCGTGCGCGCCAGAATGCCGCCGGCGAAGCGGGTGGTGAAGATATTGCCGTTGTCCGTCAATGTCGCCGCGGGGAACCCGTGCACGGCAGCAGCCTGCTGGAAGGTGTCGGTGACGGTGCGGCCGCTGATGCGGGCATGGCACGACAGGTGGGTGACGAAACGGGCGTGGTCATCGATCCAGCCGATGATCTCCACCTCCTGGCCGTCGGTGAGGCGCCAGTGGGTGGTGTCGGATTGCCAAAGCTCGTTGGGTTGCTCAGCGCAGAAGCGTTGCCAGGAGGCTCGAGGACGTTTCTGCGGTTGCGGAGTGATCGTGCCCTCCGCGCGCAGAATCCGCCAGATCGTCGACCGTGAGATGGTCACCTGCTCGGCAGCCAGCAGTGAGCAGATTGTGTCTGCGCCGGCGTCGAGGCCGTCGGCGGTGAGCTGAGCACGCAACTGCAGGATGCGATCGCGAACCGGCTCGGGCGTGCGCGCAGGGCGTGACCGTGGTGCGGTGGAGCGAGGCGTGAACGCGGTCTCACCCTCACTGAGCCATCGCTGGTGGAGCTTATGGACCAGTGATTTCGAGACGCCGTGAATGCGGGCGACTTCTCGATACGACAGGCCCTGCACGGTGACGGCGAGGATCAGCACTTCCTGTTTGCTCACCTGAAGACACTGCCGCTGGAAGGGTGTCCACGATGACGTGAGACATCACGACTTCACCGCCCCGACTGTCCACGATGTCTGGAGACAGGTGTCCAC
>LNFD01000413.1 GCA_001464255.1 Actinomycetales bacterium Ga0077552
CAGGTCGAGGCGGGCGCCTCGGCGGCGCAGCTCTTCGACTCGTGGGTGGGCTCGCTCTCGGCCGTCGACTACCAGCGCCGTGTCGCGCCCCACACCAAGCGGGCGCTCGACCACCTGCGTGGGCTCGAGGTGCCGCGCATCCACTTCGGTCTCGGCACCGACCGGATCCTGCCGCAGATCGCCGCCCTCGGGGTCGACGCTGTCGGCATCGACTGGCGCATCCCGCTCGACGAGGCGAGCGCGACGCTCGGCGACGCCCTGCCGCTGCAGGGCAACATCGACCCCGCGCTGCTGACCGCGCCGTGGCCCGTGCTCGGCGCGCACGTCGACGACGTGCTGCGCCGCGGCCGCCAGGCGCCCGCGCACATCGTCAACCTCGGCCACGGTGTGCCGCCCGACACCGACCCCGACGTGCTCACGCGCCTCGTGCAGTACATCCATTCGGGCGAGACGACCCCGACGAGGACGGACTGGTGACGACTCCCGAGCCTGCCGAGACGCTCGTCATCGGCGCGGGCATCGCCGGCCTCGTGCTCGCCCGCGAGCTCGTGCTGCAGGGGCGGCGGGTGCGCGTGCTCGAGGCCTCCGATCGTGCGGGCGGGCAGGTCGCGAGCGTCGAGCTCGACGGCCTGCGCCTCGACGCCGGCGCCGAAGCCTTCGCGACGCGCGGCGGCACCGTGCGCGAGTACCTCGAGCGCATCGGCCTCGCCGACCGCATCATCGCCCCGCGCGACGCCCCAGCCTGGCTGCACGCCGCCGAGGGGCAGACCGTGCCGCTGCCCGCCGTGAGCTTGCTCGGCATTCCCGCCGCGCCGCTCGCCGCCGACGTCGTCGCCGTGGTCGGGCGCCGCGGCGCCTGGCGCGGCCTGCTGGATGCCCTCCTCCCCGGCCCCGTCGGCTCGCGCCTGCCGACCGTCGGCGCGCTCGTGCGGCGGCGCATGGGCGACGCCATCCTCGAGAAGCTCGTGGCCCCGGTCGTCGAGGGAATCCACTCGACGCACCCCGACGACCTGCCCGTCTCGGCTGTGCCCGGGCTCGTGCACAACCTGCTGCGCGAGAACTCGCTCGGCCGCGCCGTCGCCCGCATGCGGATCGACGCCCCGGCCGGGTCGCTCGTCGCGAGCCTCGAGGGCGGCATGGCGACGCTCGTCGACGCGCTGCTCGCCGAGCTCGACCGCTTCGGCGTGCCCGTCGAGTACGGCGTGCGGGTCGCCGAGGTGCACCCCGACCACGTCGTGCTCGCGAGCGACCGGGACGACGACGCCGAGCCCGAGGTGCGCCACGGCACCGTCGTCGTCGCCGCGCCCGGTCTCGTCGACCCCGTCGACGGCTCGAGCGCCGTGCAGACGGCGACCCACCTCGCGCTGCTCGTGCTGGCGCCCGACGAGCGCCTCGCCGCCGCGCCGCGCGGCACGGGCGTGCTCGTCGCCCGCGGCACGAGCGTCGTCGCGCGCGCCCTCACGCACGTCACGGCCAAGTGGGCGACCGTGCAGGCCGCGGCCGACGGCCGCGAGGTCGTGCGGCTGAGCTACGAGCGCACCCCCACCCTCGAGCAGGCGCGGCGCGATGCCGAAGCGCTACTCGGGGTGAGCATCCCGAGCGATCGCGTCATCGCCGGCGAGGTCGTGACCTGGCTGCGCGCCGGCCGCATCGCGGTCGACGACGACGCGCCCGTCGTCGGCGAGCAGGTCGCCGGCACGGGCCTCGCGGCCGTCATCGCGCACGCGCGCGCGACGGCCGAGCGGCTGGGCGCCGAACTGCAGGGCGCCGCCGCCGACTCCGACACCCCGACGAAAGAGAGCACCCCGTGAGCGAGACCCTCGCCTACACCGTCTACGTCGTGCTGCGGCGCGACCCCCAGCGCCGCGCCGCGGGCGGCGGCGTGCAGGAGGCCGTCGAAACCGTCACCGCACAGGGGGTGACCGTGCGCGGCGTCTACGACGTGAGCGGTCTGCGCGCCGACGCCGACATCATGATCTGGCTGCACGGCGAGACCGTCGACGCCCTGCAGGCCGCCGTGCGCACGCTGCGCCGCACGCCGTTGCTCGAGGACGCTCTGCCCACCTGGAACGCCGTGGGCGTGCACGTGCAGGCCGAGTTCAGCCGCAGCCACGCGCCCGCCTTCATGCTCGGCAAAGAGCCGAAGGGCTGGCTGTGCGTCTACCCCTTCGTGCGCTCGTACGAGTGGTACCTGCTGCCCGAGGAGGAGCGCCGCGAGATGCTCGCCGAGCACGGCCGCAAGGGCAGCGCCTTCACGGGCGTGCTCGCGAACACCGTGGCGAGCTTCGCGCTCGGCGACTACGAGTGGCTGCTGGGGCTCGAGAGCGACGACCCGCTCGAGCTCGTCGACATGATGCGCGACCTGCGCTACACCGAGGCGCGCCGGCACGTGCGCGAGGAGGTGCCCTTCTTCACGGGCCGCCGGCTCGACGACGCGGCGCTCGACGCCGAGATCCTGGAGGTGCTGGCATGACCATCACGAACGGCAACTACCCCCTCGCGGCGACGGATGCGGCGCTCGCCGAATCCGCCG